>JANOTO010000078.1:0-9023 GCA_031416395.1 Rhodoferax sp.
TTCGGGATCTTGGAGAAATCGTCCTTCCCCGCTGCTTTTTGCGAGGCGCAGAAGGTGCAGTGATCGGTCGCGGTCGTGTGCAGATTGCCTGATTGCAAGCCGCGCCACAAAAACTCCTGATTGCCTTTGGGCCGAAACGGCGGGCTCATCACGTGGCCTGCGGCAAACTCAAAACTGGGGTTGCGGTAGACGCTGTCGTCCAGCACCAGATGCCCAGCCAGCACCTCGCCGTAGACCCGCTGGCCACGAGCGCGGGCGCGCATGATGGCCTCGGCAGATTCAATGCACGACACATGCACCACGTAGATCGGCACGCCCAGCACATCAGCAATGGCGATGGCGCGATTCGCCGCTTCACCTTCAACCATGGGCGGGCGAGACAGGGGGTGCCCTTCCGGGCCAGTGATGCCCATGCCAAACACTTCCTTTTGCAATAGGTACACCAGCTCGCCATTCTCCGCGTGGACGGTCGGCATGGCCCCCAGCTCCAGCGCACGCTTGAAGCTGTTCACCAGCGTTTCATCGTCGCACATGATGGCGTTTTTATACGCCATGAAGTGTTTGAAGCTGTTGATCCCTTCCTCATGCACCAGCGTTCCCATGTCTTTGTGGACCTGCTCGCTCCACCAGGTGATGGCGACATGAAACGAGTGGTCAGAAGCCGACTTTTCAGCCCAGCCGCGCCACATTTTGTAGGCATCCATGATCGACTGCTGCGGGTCAGGGATCACAAAGTCGATGATCATGGTGGTGCCACCCGCCATGGCTGCTGCCGTGCCGTTGTAGAAGTCATCCATGGTGGTTGTGCCCATGAACGGCAACTGCATGTGGGTGTGCGGGTCAATGCCGCCGGGCATCACGAGCTGGCCGCCTGCGTCCACGGTTTGCGCGCCCGCTGGTGCTTTGAGGCCCATATCCATTTCACCAACTTCGGCAATCTTGCCGTCAACGCATAAAACATCGGCTTTGAACTGGCGGTCGGCGTTAACCACGGTGCCACCACGAATTAGTACTGTGCTCATTGTGTTTGCTCCTAAATATTCAAAAATTGAGGCTAGGCGGGAACTGCTTCGCCGCTTTGAACCCGCATCGGGTTATTGGGGTGCGTAGACCAGTTGGCATAGCCCTCACGCACAGGCTTGCCGGTGCGTTGGTCAATTTCACCCGGTTTCAACGTGCGCATGGTGATGCATTCTGGCACCGGACAGATCGAGACGCAAAGGTTGCAACCCACGCATTCGTCTTCCTTGATTTCGAACCAGCGTTTGCCGTCCTTCGTGGCGGTGATCGCCTGGTGCGAGGTGTCTTCACACACCACGTGGCAGCGCCCGCACTGGATGCAGGCATCCTGGTTGATGACGGCTTTTTCGACATGGTTGAGATTGAGTTGAGTCCAGCTCGTCACTGTCGGAACTGCTTTGCCTTTGAATTGCTCAATCGACGCGTAGCCCTTTTCGTCCATGAAGTTGGACAGGCCGCTCACCATATCCTCCACGATCTTGAAGCCGTAGACCATCGCAGCGGTACACACCTGCACATTGCCGCAGCCCAGCGCGATGTACTCGGCTGCATCGCGCCAGGTGTTGATGCCGCCAATGCCGGAGATCGGCAGGCCCGCAGTCTGCGCATCGCGTGCAATCTCGGCGACCATGTTTTGTGCAATCGGCTTGACTGCCGGGCCGCAGTAGCCGCCGTGCGAGCCCATTGAGCCGACGCTGGGCGACATGACCATCGTGTCCAGGTTCACGCCCATGATGGAGTTGATGGTGTTGATGAGTGAGACTGCATCGGCCCCGCCCGCCTTGGCTGCGCGCGCGGGCTGCTTGATGTCTGTGATGTTTGGTGTGAGTTTCACAATGACGGGCAAATGCGTGTAATGCTTGCACCAGCGTGCGACCATCTCAATGTACTCCGGAACCTGGCCCACCGCCGAGCCCATGCCGCGCTCGCTCATGCCGTGCGGGCAGCCAAAATTCAGCTCAATGCCGTCGCAGCCGGTGTCTTCGACCTTCACCAGAATGTTCTTCCACGAGTCTTCGGTACACGGCACCATTATGCTGGCGACCACCGCGCGGTCTGGCCAGGCGCGTTTGACGCGTTTCATTTCATCAAGGTTGATTTGCAGCGGGCGGTCAGAGATCAGTTCGATGTTGTTGAAGCCAATCAAACGGCGGTCACCGCTTAACAACGCGCCGTAGCGCGGGCCATAGACGTTGACGATGTGCGGGTCTTCGCCAATGGTTTTCCACACCACACCGCCCCAGCCCGCTTCAAACGCGCGGTTGACGTTGTATTCTTTGTCGGTGGGCGGGGCTGAGGCCAGCCAGAACGGGTTGGGGCTTTTAATGCCGATGAAGTTGGTGCTGAGGTTGGCCATCTTTAAGCTCCCGTTTTCATTGACGTGGTGAATGCCGCGTGAATGGACAAAGCCGCCTGCTTGCCATGCTCTACCGCTTCCACCGTTAAATCGCGCCCGCCAAACCGACAATCACCGCCCGCCCAGACTTTGGCATGGGACGTGCGACCCTGCGCATCGGTCGCAATGCGACCACCCGTCAGATCAATATTGCTGCCGATGTCTTCAGCGACAAAAGTTTGACCAATCGCTTTGAGCACCACGTCCGCCTCCAGAACAAATTTTTCACCTGTTTCAATCAGTTTTGTGCCGTCCAGCCGTGTGTAGGCAAACTCGATACCTGTGACTTTGCTACCGTTTTGAAGGATGGCTTTGGGTGCCGCCCAGTGCTTGAGCTTCACACCGTTTTTCTGCGCCCAATCCTGCTCGTAGCCGGATGCGGACATGCCATCCTGGCCGCGCCGGTAAACAATCGTCACGTCCTCGGCCCCTAGCTTTTTGGACTGCACCGCGGCATCCACTGCCGTCATGCCGCCTCCAATCACGACGACCTTGCGACCGACTGGAACCGATGCGAATGTGGGGGCCTGGCGCAACTCTGCGATGAAATCCACTGCGTTGCGAACCTCCGACAAGTCAGGCTGAAAGATGCCGATGGCATTCACGCCGTCCAGCCCGAGGCCGAGAAACACAGCCGGATAACTGTTCACTAAGTCGGCCAGAAAAATTTCTTTGCCCAGGCGCTGATTGCTGCGAATTTCGATCCCGCCGATGGACAGCAGCCAGTCAATTTCCTTTTGCGCAAAACCGCCAGTGGTTTTGTACGTGGCCAGGCCATATTCGTTCAAGCCACCAGGTTTGGGATTCGCGTCGAAGATCACCACTTGATGACCCAGCCGTGCGAGGCCGTGCGCGCAGGCCAGCCCAGCCGGGCCCGCCCCGACGACCGCGACCGTCTTGCCCGTTGCAGCCGCTCGGGTGAACAGCGGCGCACCGGGTTTGGCAAAGTAGGCATCTGTCGCGTAGCGCTGCAACAGGCCAATTTCAACCGGCTTGTCTTCCAGCGTGTTGCGCACGCAAGCCTGTTCGCACAGCACCTCGGTGGGGCACACACGGGCGCACATGCCGCCCAACGGGTTGGCCGACAAAATGCTGTGGGCCGAGCCGCGAATGTTGTCATCCGCAATGCGGTGAATGAAAGTAGGGATGTCGATGCCTGTGGGGCAGGCCGTGATGCACGGCGCATCGAAGCAGTAGTAGCAACGATCCGCTTCCAGCTTGGCCTGCGCGAGGTTCAGCGAGGGATGCGAGTCGCAGAAATTTTTTGCGTATTGGTCGGCGGGTAGCCGTGCGGCGCGTACATCGGCACCTGATGAATTCGTTTGTTGAACCGGGGTACTTTGCATTCGCTGGCTCTCTGGTTGAACGTATCAATACTCGTCACAGCATTTTGCACAAACTTGCACTGAAGGTGAAGAGCACGCGCAAAATTGAAAAGGGTTTGAAGGTACTGCTTGTCAGCAGCCCGTCAAACCCCCGCCACAATTCAAACAAAGCCCTTAAGGGGTATCAACATCCTCAAGAGCCAGTTACTGGGTTTACTTGGAAGCTGCGTCCCAGACTGCGTGCGTCCAAGCCGCTTTGCCGGGGTCTTTCTTGATGACGGGTGCCGTGCCGCCCGCCATCAGTACTTTGACAGTGCGCTCATAGGCTTTTGGATCGAGGTAGCCGACCTTACCCGCTGGCGAGGTGATCAGCTTGGCGATGTTTTCCATCTGGCGCTTTTGGATGGGCAGGGTGCTGCCGCCCGACTTATCAGCCGCCAGCACGATCTTGGCAGCCTCTTCGTGGTTCTTCACGGCATATTCCCAGCCCTTCATCGAGGCTTTGACGAATTTGCCCATGCGGGTGACGAAGGCCGGGTCTTTCAGCTTGGATTCCAGCGCGTATAGGCCGTCTTCCAGTGTTGATACGCCTTGATCCTCATAGTAGAAGGTCATCAGCTCTTCGGGTTTGACACCCGCGTCAATCACTTGCCAATACTCGTTGTAGATCATGGTCGAGATGCACGCCGCCTGGTTTTGCAGGATCGGGTCGACGTTAAAGCCTTGCTTCAACACCTTCACATCGGCGGCTGAGCCGGTGGTTTTCAGGCCGAGCTTCGACATGTAGGAGAAGAAGGGGTACTCATTGCCGCCGAACCAAACGCCGAGAGTTTTGCCCTTGAAGTCGGCCTCTTTGTTCACACCAGCCGACTTTTTACAGGTCAGCATCATGCCGGAGCGGTTGAAAACCTGGGCGACGTTGACCATGGCAACACCCGCTTCACGCGCGGCCAGCGCACTGGGCATCCAATCCACGGTGATATCCGCGCCATTCGCGGCCAACACTTGCGTGGGGGCGATGTCTGGGCCGCCGGGTTTGATGGTGACATCCAGACCCGCGTCTTTGTAAAAACCTTTGGCTGCGGCAACGTAGTAGCCCGCAAACTGGGCTTGCGGTACCCATTTGAGCTGAACGGTGACCTTCTCTTGAGCCGTCGCGCTGAATGAGGCGGCGGCAAACGCCACGGCGAGCATGGCGGTCTTGAAGGTGTGGGTTCCGACTGAAAACTTGGTTTTCATAAATTTCCTTTTTCTGAAGTGGCGAGTCAATGGGAGAAGGCCGTAGGGGGACAGCGAATCAAAATTTGCAATTTGTGTGCCACCTCGTTGCGTCCAAAATGGTGCAAAAACGCGGCGGCACGATTCATGCAAAATTTATATTAGCCGATACTCAGCCGAAATTACACCCCTGACAACCCTCATTTTCATGAACGATTCGCCCCCCCTCGCGCCAGCCTCAAAAACAGGAACAAACCCGAGACCAGGCGCCGAGTTGGCCGTTCAGGTGACCGATGCCTGCGTGACGTTTGCTGCGGGCGACAAACCCGTCCACGCGCTGAAAAACGTCAGCCTGGACATTGCTGAAGGCGAGTTTGTCTCCTTCATCGGCCCCTCGGGCTGCGGCAAAACCACGTTGATGCGCGTGATTGCCGACCTGGAGCAGGTGACATCTGGCACGGTATTGGTGAACGGCGTTAGCGCCGCCCAAGCACGCCAAAACGGAGCTTACGGCTATGTTTTTCAAGCCCCGGCGCTTTACCCCTGGCGCACGGTGCTCAAAAACGTGACGCTCCCGCTGGAAATCAAGGGTATGGGTGCTGCAGCGCGCAAAGACGTGGCAATGCGGCAACTGGCCAATGTCGGTTTGACCGGATTCGAGGGCAAGTTCCCTTGGCAGTTGTCGGGCGGTATGCAGCAGCGGGTGTCGATTGCCCGTGCGCTGGGGTTTGAACCCAAAATTCTGATGATGGACGAGCCCTTTGGTGCGCTGGATGAGATCACCCGTGACCGCCTGAACGAGCAACTGCTGCAACTGTGGGCCAAAGAGCGGCGTACCGTGATTTTCGTGACGCACTCTATCCCCGAGGCTGCTTTCTTGTCGTCCAAAATCGTTGTGATGTCGGCACGGCCTGGGCGCGTGGTCGAGGTGATCGAATCCAGTCTGCCCGCAGACCGCACGTTAGACATCCGCGAGACGCCTGAGTTCGTGGACATTGCGCACCGCATCCGTCTGGCTTTGCGCAAGGGCGACAGCTACCATGACTGAGTCCATTCCACGCCAACTGTGGGCCAGGCTTTGGCCGGTGGGTGTCGTGTTGATAGCGGTGATCGTGGTGTGGTACGGCGCCGCCGTAGGGCTGAACGCATCCCAAGTCAAAGAGCGTTTTGCACGCGACAAGATTGATTACAGCGCCGCTCAGTTGATTGATGCTACCTGGTCGATGAAGCGCCCACTGTTGCCCGCGCCCCATCAGATCGCGGCAGATCTGCGCCAGACGATCTTTAACGAGCCGATCAACACGCCGCAAAATCTGCTCTATCACACGCTGAATACCTCCATCACCACACTGACGGGCTTTGTGCTCGGCGCGCTGCTGGGTATCCTGCTCTCTGTGCTGATCGTCCATTTCCGAACGCTGGAGCGCGGCGTGCTGCCGTGGATCATCGCCTCGCAAGCCGTGCCGATTTTGGCGATTGCCCCCATCGTGATTGTGATTTTCGGCAACCTCGGGTTCGCCGGGTTGGCCCCTAAAGCATTCATCGCGATGTACCTCTGCTTCTTCCCCGTCACGGTGGCGATGGTGCAGGGGTTGCGCAGCGCGGGTGTGTTTGAGCGTGAGTTGCTGCACACCTACGCGGCTACGCAAAACCAGTCGTTCTGGCGGCTGCGCCTGCCTGCGTCGCTGCCGTTTTTGATGCCCAGCCTTCGCGTCGGCGTGTCTGCCGCGCTGGTGGGTGCCATTGTGGCGGAGCTGCCCACGGGTGCGCAGGCTGGCCTGGGTGCGCGGCTGCTGGCGGGGTCTTATTACGGCAACACCGCGCAAATCTGGTCGGCTTTGCTGATGGCCGCCGCCTTGGGTTTGGCGCTGAATGGCGTGATGGCTGCGATCGAAAACCAGGTGCTCAAGCCCTGGCGCATTGCTAAAAAGTAACGCTTGCCGAGCATGATTCCATTTTTCAAAATCACTTGTGTTGCAGCGCTTGTATTGCTTGGCGCAAGCCTGTGGCTGCCCGCTGGTGTCATCGACGAGAAGCCCGTGTTTTGGCTGCAATCGGCTTGGCGCGCGGTGGGCCTGGCTTGCGTTGCAGTTGCCGCGTTGATGGGCGTGTTTAACCTGCACAACGGTGCCACGCGCGCCGCAGTTTTTGCGCTGCTGGGGCTGGTGGGGGCTGCACCACCGCTACTTCTGATGGCCGGCGATGCGTCGGTAGCGGGCGCAAGCCACGGCTTTTGGCTGGGAACGGTGGCACTGGCTTTGATCGCCTGCGCAGGGCTGACCCATCTGGCATCGGTTGAGACTCAAAAGAGCTGGCCGCGCCATGCCATCCCACTCTTGCTGGGTGCGTGGGTGATCGTCTTTTGGCAAATTGGCGTGCAGGCCTTTGACGTGCCCCGCGTGCTGTTGCCTGCGCCCGCACTGATCGCCACCACGCTGTGGGAGCAGTGGGATGTGCTGCTGGACGACTTCCAGGTCACCGTGCTGCATTCCGCGCTGATTGGCTACCTCATCGGCTGCGGCGGTGGCTTCCTGTTGGGCATCTTGATCGACAAAAGCCCGTTTTTGCAGCGCGGCCTGCTGCCCGTTTGCGCGCTGGCCAGCTCCATCCCGCTGGTAGGCATTGCGCCCATCATGGTGATGTGGTTTGGCTTTGAGTGGCACTCCAAAGCAGCCGTGGTGGCGCTGATGACCTTCTTCCCCATGCTGATCAGCACCTTTGCGGGGCTGGCGGCCACGGGGCGAATGGAGCTGGATTTGATGCGCTCTTACGCGGCAGGCCATGCGCGCACGCTGCTGCTGCTGCGCCTGCCCACAGCCATGCCGTTTCTCTTCAACGGCCTGAAAGTCGCGTCAACCCTGGCGTTGATCGGTGCCATCGTGGCCGAGTTTTTTGGCTCGCCCACGGTAGGCATGGGCTTTCGCATCTCCGCCGAGGCCGCGCGCATGAACATGGGCCTGGTGTGGGCGACGATTGTGATTGCTGCATTGGCGGGCACCTTGATTTACGCAATGCTGGAGTGGGCCGAGCGGGCGGTGACGTTTTGGCATCCGTCGCAGCGCTGATTCGGACTAAACAGGGCAAGGGGCCGCGCGTTGTCGATCCTATCCAGTGACAGGTGCGATCAAGGAGCGGTCGACATGAGGGTGCTCTGACTGGCCCGGTCCACTGGCTTCAAACTGGGGCAGGGCGGGCCAGCCGATGCTCGGTGCGTGGCCGCGGAAATTCTCCAACCACCAGCGCCAGTCGTCGGCCACCAGCGAGAAGGGCGCCTCGTGGCCGAGCTCGCGCGCCGCCCAAATCGGCCAGTGGGGGTTGGCCAGAGCCGGGCGGCCCAGCATCACCAGGTCGATCAGCTCCTCGCGGATGACGCGGTCCGCATTTTGCGGTATGCCCAGGTTCCAACTGGTCGCAACCGGAATCTTCACCTCGGTGCGCACGCGGTTGGCCCGCGCCACCATGAAGCCCACGTCATTCATCGGCGGGTTGACCATGTCGTCGGTATTGAAGCCCAGCGAAAGATCTGCCAGATCCAGGCCGTGGTTCTTCATCATTTTGATGGCCAACACGGCATCGTCAAACTGGGTGCCGGCCGGGTGCAGATCGTCCGAGCCCAGGCGCATCGTCAACGGATACTTTTCCGGCCAAACCGCGCGCACGGCGTCCAGCGCCTCGCAATGAAACCGGGCCCGGTTCTCCACGCTTCCGCCGTACTGGTCGGTGCGTTGATTCGCCAATGGAGAGAGAAAACTGGCACCCAGGTAACCATGTGCGTAGTGCATCTCCAGCCACTTGTAGCCCGCGTCCAGCGCACGCTTGGCGGCGGCTGCATACGATTGGTGCAACGCCTTGATCTCATCGACCGTGAGCGCGTGGACTGGGAAGATGTGCCCACCGCCACCATAGGGAATGGCGGATGGGGCGACACAAGTCCAGCCATCCGGGTGGTCCGGTGGCAGCTGCTTGCCCGCAGCTTTGGCGCGCAGGTGCGGCGGGATTTCACTGCCCTTGCGTCCGGTGTGGCCGAGCTGGATGGCGGCCACCGCGCCCATGCGCTCAATGAT
>JANOTO010000079.1:0-15424 GCA_031416395.1 Rhodoferax sp.
GAAATCGCCATCGGTACGTTGTGGTGGCGCAGCAGCTCAATCGGTGGTACTTTGGTTTCGCGAAGAAAGTAGAACGCACCGGGCAACAGCACAGCCACCGAACCCGCTTCTGACATCGCAGCGACGCCCGCTTCTGACAACCACTCCAGATGGTCGCAGCTCAACGCTGCGTATCGCGCAGCCAGTTGCGTACCACCACCGTCACTCAACTGCTCGGCGTGCAACTTTACGGGCAGGCCCAAGGCATGCGCCGCCTTGAAAACTCGCTCGGTCTGCGCAGTGGTGAACGCAATGCGCTCACAGAAAGCGTCAACGGCGTCCACCAAGCCTTCTGCATGTAATGCTGAAAGCATGCGCAAAACCTCATCGATATAGTCATCATTGCGACCTGCAAATTCACGCGGTGTGGTGTGCGCACCCAAAAACGTGGTGCGCACGGTGACTGGGTTGTCTCGCCCCAGCCCGCGCGCCACACGCAAGCACTTCTTCTCAGGCGCCAGCGCCAGCCCGTAGCCTGATTTAATCTCGATCGTGGTCACGCCTTCTGCCATCAAACGCTTCAGTCGCACGGTGCTTTGTGCCGCGAGTTCCTGCTCGCTTGCCGCGCGTGTGGCCTTCACCGTGGACACAATGCCGCCGCCGGCACGCGAAATCTCCTCGTAGCTTGCGCCGTTGAGGCGCAGCTCAAACTCTGCCGCACGATCACCACCATATACCAGGTGGGTGTGGCAGTCGATCAGACCAGGCGTAATCAGGGCGCCGCCCGCATCGTGGGTTGTGGCGCATCGCATCGCAAGCTCGGATGGCAACTCTGAGCGCGGGCCGACCCACATCAGCTGATCGCTTTGAACCACCAGCGCCGCGTCGTCGATCAAACCGTAGGCGGGGCCGTCACCCGGCAACATCGTCGCAGCGCGGCAATTCATCCAAAGCTGTAGGCTCATGGGGACTCCTCCTGCGTCATTTCAATCAGCAGCGCTGAGGCGACTTCAAGCCGAACTTGGTCACCCTTGTCCACACGCCGCCAAATCAATGTGGCAGGCTCAAATTCAGTAGTCTCAGATTCAAATTGAACGCTAGCTCTCGTATCCATTATAAATATTGCTACTGTATTAGACGATTCAATGATCAAACCAAACGGGCCGCGATGATGCGTCATCCGCGCTTTGACGTTAGCTTGGCGCACCATTAAGTTGAAGTCTTGGGTCGCCCCGTCTATCAACTCGCACTCGGTGGCAAGTGCTCCGTCAAAGCACAAGGGCTGACAAGACGGTGTGACCTTGTGGCTTTGTCCATCGGTACTTAATATCGCACCCGCCCCTGACAGTACGGCAAACCAGCGCTGAACGCCCTCGAAGCGTGAAAACGGGCCGCTCTTTGCGATTTCAGCCACAGACATGCGCCACAACCAGTTGTCGGCTTGGGGCCACGCCACGAGTTCACGTGTGGTGCCACCACCATTTTTCCAAGGCATCGTTGCTATCGCATTCAGATTAATCACATTCCAGCTCATAGCTGAAATTTACCCGCAAAGTTGTATCGCAAGCCGGGGTAGACCAGACGCGCCAAACTGGCGACGTTGGCCCCACTTAAGGTACAGCGCGTCATGACCAGACAAGGTTCAGTGTCCTTGATCCCCAGCGCTTGGGCCTCTTGCGCGGTGGGCAGACTGGCTTCAATAGAAAAACTGGCCTCCGTCAACGGTGCCACCTCCAGCAGGTAGTGTGTTGGGGTGGTGTTTTCAAAATCAACGCCAAGGTAGCCTGGTGCCGCCGCCGGGTTGACCAATCGATCTTCAAACTGAATGGGTACGCCATTTTCGAAATGCACCAGAATGGAGTGAAACACTCGCTGTGCCGTGCGCATCTTGAAAGTCCGCGCCAATGATGCACTGGCCTTAAGGCTTTCAACCTTCACGACTTTGACGGAATGCTCGTGGCCACGTGTCAAAATTTCTTCATGAATATCGCGAAAAGCCAGCGTGCTCGATATCCGGTTAAGTTGGGCAACCACTGTGCCAGAGCCACGAATGCGGGTGACCAGGCCCTCCACCACCAGTTCACGAATGGCGCGGTTGGCGGTCATTCGGCTGATGCCAAACTGCTGCTGCAAAGCAGATTCGCTGGGCACCGCATCACCTGAGCGCCAGGCACCACACGCTATCTGCGCCTTGACAAAAGCCTTGACCTGCTGGTAAGCGGCGAGATCGGTAATAGACATTAAGGGGTGGTCGAGGTTTGTATTTTTCAATGGTAGATCATTTGTCAAAAGTTGTATAGACAACATAAAGTCCGCGTGCATTTTTTTAGGGTTTTTACTAATTAATTAAGTTGTATAGACAACTATGATGAAACACTAGAACGCTCCAAAGTAAGCCATGCCTGATATTTCAACTTCACCTGCGCCAGTGAGCAAAGCACGCCCGGTTCGCGCACCGCGTGGCAGCAATCTCACCTGCGCCAACTGGCAAATCGAGGCCGCCTACCGAATGCTCCAAAACAACCTCGACCCCGAAGTGGCAGAGAACCCAGACGAGCTGGTGGTGTACGGCGGCATTGGCAAGGCAGCGCGCAATTGGGCCTGCTTTGATGCGATTCTGGACAGCCTCAAAAAACTCAAGACAGATGAAACTTTGCTAGTGCAGTCTGGCAAACCCGTGGGGGTGTTTCGAACACACACTGAAGCACCGCGCGTTTTAATCGCCAACTCCAACCTCGTGCCCAAATGGGCTACCTGGGAGCACTTCAACCAGCTAGATCGCGCAGGGCTGATGATGTACGGCCAAATGACAGCCGGCAGTTGGATCTACATCGGCTCGCAAGGCATCATCCAAGGCACCTATGAGACCTTTGTCGAAGCTGGGCGACAGCACTTCAATGGCGATCTGTCCGGTCGGTGGATATTGACGGCGGGCCTGGGAGGTATGGGTGGCGCGCAGCCGTTGGCTGCAAGCTTTGCTGGGGCCTGTTCGCTGAACATCGAATGCCAGCAGAGCAGCATTGACTTTCGACTGCGCACCCGCTATCTGGACAAACAGGCTGCCAATCTGGAGGAAGCGCTGGCGTTGATTGCGCACCACACATCGCGCAAGGAAGCAGTCTCGATCGGTGTCTGCGGCAACGCGGCTGAAATGCTGCCAGAGCTGGTCAAAAGAGCCCGAGCGGGCGGAATCCGACCCGACATCGTGACCGATCAAACCTCTGCGCACGACATCATCAACGGCTACCTGCCCGCAGGCTGGAGCGTGCCACGCTGGCAAGCCGCCCAGCGCGACCTTTCGCAGCACGCAGCACTTACGCAGGCGGCGGGTGAGTCCTGCGCAGTTCATGTTCGCGCGATGCTTGATTTTCACGCCATGGGCATCCCAACAGTGGACTACGGCAACAACCTGCGGCAGGTTGCCAAAGATTACGGCGTGGCCAATGCCTTTGACTATCCCGGTTTTGTGCCCGCCTACGTTCGCCCCTTGTTCTGTAAAGGCATTGGCCCGTTCCGCTGGGTGGCGCTAAGTGGCGACCCAGAAGACATCCGCAAGACGGACGCGAAGATGAAGGCGCTATTCCCCCACAACGCAGGCCTGCATCGGTGGCTGGACATGGCAGGCGAGCGCATTGCGTTTCAGGGCTTGCCTGCTCGTATTTGCTGGATTGGCCTGGGCGACCGCCACCTGGCGGGGTTGGCGTTTAACGACATGGTCAAATCGGGCGAACTAAAGGCCCCCATCGTGATCGGCCGCGACCACCTGGACAGCGGCTCTGTTGCCTCCCCCAACCGCGAGACCGAGGCGATGATGGACGGCAGCGATGCAGTGAGCGATTGGCCGCTGCTCAATGCGCTTCTCAATACCGCCAGCGGTGCCACCTGGGTCAGCCTCCACCATGGCGGCGGCGTGGGCATGGGCTACTCGCAACACGCGGGCGTCGTGATTGTGGCGGACGGCACGCCGCAAGCAGCCGAGCGGCTGGAACGGGTTTTGTTCAACGACCCAGCCTCCGGCGTGATGCGCCATGCCGATGCGGGCTACGAAATCGCCAAGGCGAGTGCACGCGACAATCATCTGAACCTGCCCATGCAGCCAGCTTGATCAAGACAAGTGATGCTGATCCAACCCGGCTTCCTGACGCTTTCGCAATTGCAAACCATTCATGCGGGTGGCGTGCGACTGGCGCTGCCGGACGCCAGCCGCGAAGCAATTCGCGCCAGCCAGCGGGTTGTGCAAGCTGCGGCCGATGGTGATGTCCCGGTTTACGGCATCAATACGGGCTTTGGAAAACTGGCCAATCAGCGCATCAGCAAAGCGCAACTGCAAACGCTGCAACTTAACCTGATTCGCTCGCATAGTGTGGGTGTCGGTGAGCCGCTCGCCCCTGAAATTGTCCGTTTGATGCTCGCGCTCAAAGTCGCCAGCCTCGCCCGTGGCTACTCGGGCGTGCGCGAAGTGGTGATCGACACCCTGCTGGCCGTGCACAACGCTGGATTAGTGCCCTACATCCCTTCGCAAGGATCGGTCGGTGCATCTGGCGACCTGGCACCCTTGGCGCACATGACGTTGGCACTGATCGGCGAAGGCGAGATGTGGCACGACGGTGAACGTGTCCCGGCGCAAGCCGCCTTGCAACAGGCTGGCATTCCGCCCTTAAGCCTCGGTGCCAAAGAGGGCCTGGCACTGATCAACGGCACCCAGACCTCGACTGCGTTGGCCTTGCACGCACTGTTGAGTTTTGAGCCCGTGCTGGAAGCCGCGCTGGTGATTGGCGCGCTCACCGTGGATGCGGCGCGTGGCAGCGACGGCCCGTTTGACCCGCGCATTCACGCTTTGCGTGGTCAGCCGGGGCAAATCGACGTGGCGCAGTATTACCGCGCTTTGCTTCAGGGCAGTGAAATTCGCAACTCGCACCGCGATGGCGATGACCGGGTGCAAGACCCGTATAGCCTGCGCTGCCAGCCCCAAGTCGTGGGTGCCTGCCTGGATCAGATGCGCCACGCCGCACTGGTGCTGCTGCGCGAGGCCAACGCAGTTACCGACAACCCCCTGGTTTTTGCAGAAGATAACGCGATGATCTCGGGTGGCAATTTTCATGCAGAACCAGTGGCATTGGCCGCTGATGGTATGGCCTTGGCGATTGCTGAAGTGGGTGCGATTGCGGAGCGACGCATCGCCATGCTGATCGACAGCAGCGTCTCTCGCCTGCCGCCGTTCCTCACGGCAGACGCCGGATTTAACAGCGGATTCATGATTGCCCACGTAACCGCAGCATCTTTGGCGTCCGAGAACAAATCGCTAGCCCACCCGGCCAGTGTTGACAGCCTGCCCACCAGCGCCAACCAGGAAGACCACGTCTCGATGGCTACCTTCGCCGCGCGGCGTTTGCAGCCGATGATCAGCAATACCGCCCACATTTTGGGCATTGAGCTGCTGGCAGGCGCCCAGGGCATTGACTTTTTGCGGCCTTTGAAAAGCTCCACCAGCCTTGAACAGCTGCACGCCCTCTTACGTGAACAAGTCCCTGCAATGTCAGAAGACCGTTACCTCGCGCCTGATATTGCTCATGCCACCCATCTGGTGCAAGATGGTTCACTGGCGCGCATCTTGCGTTCGCTACCCGCCCTGCCGACCCTTTGGGACCCATCCTGAAACTCATCATCAACCAACCGAAAGAGGACGCTCATGAAAAAGACCCTGATCACCCTGGCTGCAGCAGCGCTGATGGCAGGCCCAGCATTCGCACAAGACACCAAACTGGTGATCGCGATCTCGGGCTGGACTGGATTTGCGCCGCTGACACTGGCCAAAGAAGCCGGCATTTACAAAAAACATGGCCTGGATGTCACCATCAAAAAAGTGCCGCAAAAAGACCGTCATTTGGTACTTGCCTCGGGCGATGCGCAATGCGCCGCCACCACTGTCGAAACCTGGATCGGCTGGAACGCCGCAGGTGTGGCGACGACGCAGATTTTTCAACTTGACAAAAGCTATGGCGCAGACGGCATGGTGGTCAAGCCAGGCATCACAAAAATCAGCGATTTGAAGGGCAAGACAGTTGCCGCAGATGCGCCTGGCACTGCTACCTACTTCACGCTGGCCTGGATGCTGAAGAAGAACGGCCTGTCAATCAAAGACGTGAAAGTGGTGAACCTATCGCCCCAAGCGGCTGCCAACGCCATGATTGCCGGTACAGACGGTGTCGATGCTGCCATGACATACGAGCCCTACCTGTCTGCCGTGCGCGCTAAACCAGAAGCTGGCAAGATCATCGCCACCACGCTGGACTACCCAATGATCATGGACACTTTTGGCTGCACACCAAAATTCCTCACAGAAAACCCCAAAGCCGCTAAGGCCTTGGCCGATGGTTACTTTGAGGCGCTGGAGATGATCAAGACCGACCCTACCAAAAGCCACGAAATCATGGGTGCCGACGTGAAGCAGACCGGCGAGGCGTTTGCCAAAAGCGCCGCCTACCTGCGCTGGCAAGACCGCGCTGCAAATCAGAAGTTTTTTGCGGGCGAGCATGCGCAGTTCAGCAAAGAGGCCGCCGACCTGTTGATGGAAATCGGCATTGTGAAGGCCCTGCCCGACATGTCGAAACTGGCTGACACGCGCTTCCTGAAATAGCTGTTGACTGACTTCTAAACCGCATGACACCGCTCAAGCCTGTTGCCCCCGCCACTCGGGTAGCGCTGGGGGTGTCGTTCTTCATCCTTTTCACGGCGGTTTGGGCTGGTGTGACCTTCGGCGGGCTGGTGTCGAAAACCTTCCTGGCCGACCCCCTGACCATGCTCAAGTCCGGCTGGACACTGCTCACCACAATGGGCTTTGGCTGGGACATTGGCTGGACAGTTTGGCGCGTGGTGGGCGGCTTCACCATCGCTGCCGCCATCGCACTACCCCTGGGCGTGCTGATGGGCGCTTACAAACCCATCGAGGCTTTTTTTGAGCCGTTTGTTTCCTTCGCCCGCTACTTGCCCGCCAGCGCCTTCATTCCGCTGCTGATTTTGTGGGCGGGCATTGGCGAGGCGCAAAAGCTGTCGGTCATTTTTATCGGCAGCTTCTTCCAGTTGGTGTTGATGATTGCCGTTACCGTGGGCAACACCCGGCGCGACTTGGTGGAAGCCGCCTACACGCTGGGCTGCACCGATTCAGGCATCGTCAAACGCGTCCTGATTCGCGGTGCCGCCCCCGAGATTTGTGAGATTCTGCGCATGGTATTGGGCTGGGCTTGGACGTATGTGATCGTGGCCGAGCTGATTGGCGCGTCCACCGGCATCGGCCACATGATCACCGATAGCCAGGCCCTGCTGGCCACCGACCAGATCATCTTCGGCATCATCGTAATTGGCTTGATCGGCCTGGTCAGTGATTTGGGTTTCAAGTGGCTCAATCGCAGTCTGTTCCCGTGGGCGCAGTTGGGGCGTTGATCGTAATTGTGGCCGCGACAGTGAAGTCAATGCAATGACCCCTTTGCTCTCGATCAACGCCGTATCGCGCAGCTTCCCGTCCACCGCGGGCGGAGCACCAACGCTAGCGCTCCAGGCCACCAGCATGAATGTGGCCGAGAACGATTTCATCACCATCTTGGGCCCCTCAGGTTGCGGCAAAAGCACGCTCTTGCGCATCGTTGCAGGCTTGGATCAACAAAGCTCGGGCGAGGTGCTGCTGGATGGCAAACGCATTACCGGCCCCGGCGCAGACCGTGGCATGGTGTTCCAGAGCTACACCCTGTTCCCGTGGCTCAACGTGCGCGACAACGTGTGCTTTGGCTTGAACGAGCGTGGCATGGCGCGGCAAGAACAACTGGACATTGCGCAGGGTTTTATCAAGAAGGTCGGCTTGAACGGCTTTGAAAGTCATTACCCCAAGCAGCTTTCAGGGGGAATGCAGCAGCGCACTGCCATCGCACGTGCGTTGGCTAACGGGCCGCGCATGTTGCTGATGGACGAGCCCTTTGGCGCGCTGGATCATCAAACCCGCGAGCAAATGCAAGAGTTGCTGCTGGGCATTTGGGAGGGTGAGCGTAAAACCGTGATGTTCGTCACCCACGACATTGACGAGGCGGTGTTCATGGGCAACCGCGTGGTGGTGATGAGCGCGCGGCCAGGTCGCATCAAACTAGATCGTGCCGTACACATCACGCATCCTCGCAGCTACGTCATCAAGACGACTTCGGAATTCGTGGCGCTGAAGGCCGAATTGACGGAGCAGGTGCGCACTGAAGTGTTGGCGGCACAGGCGGCAATCGTCTAGCTCCGCTTGCATTTCAATCGCGCTGGGCGCAAAACCGTGATTGTGAAAGCGGTGTCATTACACTCATTGCCATGGAACTCAACTATGAAGCCGTCACCACCCCGCTGCGCTCGGCCGCAACCGTCATGCTGCTGCGTGACTCTTCGGCGGGGCTGGAGATATTTCTTCTCAAGCGCCATGGCCTGTCGGATGTGCTGGGCGGTGCCTACGTCTTTCCCGGTGGCAAGGTAGATAGCGCTGATGCCGAGCTGGACGCAGACGCACACCTCGACCAAACCCCGCCCGTGCTGCACGCCAGCTTGAACGAGCCTGAAATTGACGCGCCCACCGCCAGCGGTTTGTACGTGGCTGCGATTCGCGAGGCCTTTGAAGAATGCGGCATCCTGTTCGCGCACGGCGCAAGCCAGGCACAGGCGACTGGCGCGCGCGCACTATCGCGCGAGGGGTATGCGTTTGACGAAGTGCTGGCTCGGATGCAACTGCGCTTACAGACGCAAAGCCTCGCCCCGTGGTCGCGCTGGATCACGCCGCGCGTGCCGTCCGTCATGAACAAGCGCTTCGATACCCGTTTTTTCGTCGCCGCTTGCCCAGCAGATCAGCTCGCCAGCCACGACAACCACGAGGCCACCGAGAGCACCTGGCTCACACCGCGCTTGGCACTTGATCAATACCGAAATGGCCAGATCGAACTGGCACCGCCACAGATCATGAGCCTGGCGCATCTGTCGCGATTGGGTAACGTGCAAGCCGTGATGGCCGAGGCCAGAAGCCGCCCACCCGCCGTGATTCAGCCCGAGCCGTTTGACGAGGACGGTGGCCGCGTCATCTGCTACCCCGGCGATGCTCGTCATTCAGTGCAAGTGCGCGCCATGCCCGGCCCCACCAGGCTGCGCTACGTCAACAAGCGGTTTGAGCCCATCGACGGGTTTGATGCGCTGCTCGACTGAGGTCATGCGTGCCGTACCCGTCGGCGGGCGGCCATGATCGGCGCCGCTCACGATAGGCAGGGTTTTCACGCATAAGACACGGTCGGGTTTGTGCTGATTTCTGCGGCCGTTGGGGATTGATACGCTTCACTACCCACGAAGAGTCGTTGACGACCACCACTTGGCGTGTATTTTGCTTTGACTTTCTCTTTCACCGGAACTCTCATGACAACATTGAACTGCCTTCAATCCCCCGCATCGCCGCTGCGCGGCTTGTTGCTCGCTACGGCGATGGCCCTGCCCTTCGTGGCGAGCACCGCTTTGGCGCAAGAAAAAACCCTGCGCATCGCCATGACGGCAGCGGACATTCCGCGCACGCTGGGCCAGCCAGACCAAGGTTTTGAGGGCAACCGCTTCACCGGCATCCCCATGTACGACTCGCTCACGCAGTGGGATTTATCCAAGGCCGATGCGGCCAGTGTGCTGATTCCCGCGCTGGCTAACAGTTGGGCAGTGGATGCCAAGGACAAAACCAAATGGGTTTTCAAATTGCGACCCGGTGTGAAGTTTCACGATGGCTCTGATCTCAACGCTGACTCCGTGGTGTGGAACGTGCAAAAGGTGCTCGACAAAGACGCGCCCCACTTTGATGCGAGCCAGGTCGGCGTAACAGCATCGCGCATGCCCACGCTGCGCACTGCCAAGAAGATTGACAACCTGACGGTTGAGTTGACGACCAGCGAGCCCGATGCTTTCTTGCCGATTAACCTGACCAATTTGTTCATGGCATCCCCGGCCCACTGGCAGAAGAAGTTTGACGCTGCACCTGCTGGCGCAAATGCTGCTGATCGCTCGAAATCTGCATGGACAGCCTTCGCCGCCGACGCATCAGGCAGCGGCCCTTTCAAAATGACGCGTTTTGTGCCGCGCGAGCGCCTGGAAATGGCCGCCAACAAGACCTACTGGGATCCCAAGCGCACCAGCAAAATCGACAAAGTGGTGCTGCTGCCGATGCCTGAGGCTAACGCCCGCACGGCTGCCCTGCTGTCAGGTCAGGTTGACTGGATTGAAGCACCGTCCCCCGATGCCATGGCTGCCATCCAAGGGCGCGGCAACAAGATTTACTTTAATCAACAGCCGCACGTCTGGCCGTGGCAATTGTCGTTTGCTGAAGGCTCCCCGTGGTTGGACAAACGCGTGCGCCAAGCCGCCAACCTGTGCGTTGACCGCAGCGGCATGCTCAAATTATTGGGCGGCATGATGGGTGTGCCGAAAGGCACGGTCACGCCCGGCCATCCGTGGTGGGGCAACCCAAAATTTGACATTCGCTATGACCCGGAAGCTGCTAAAAAGCTGATGGCCGAAGCTGGGCACAGTGTCGCCAAGCCACTCAAAGTCAAGGTGCAAATATCTGCTTCAGGCTCGGGCCAAATGCAGCCACTGCCGATGAACGAATTTGTGCAGCAGTCCCTCAAAGGCTGCGGCTTTGACGTGCAGTTTGACGTGATCGAATGGAACACACTGTTCACCAATTGGCGCAAGGGCGCTAAAGACCCGTCGGCCAACGGTGCCAACGCGATCAACGTCAGCTACGCGGCGATGGACCCGTTTTTTGCCATGGTGCGCTTTACCAGCACCAAGACGTTCCCACCGGTGTCCAACAACTGGGGACTTTTTGGCAATGCGGAGTTTGACAAATTGATTGCCGATGCACGCACCAGCTTTGACGAAAAGGGCCGTGATGCCGCTCTGGCGAAGCTGCACGCTCGAATTGTTGAAGAAGCACCCTTCGTATGGATTGCGCATGATGTCGGCCCACGCGCGATGAGCCCGAGAGTTAAAAACGTGGTGCAACCGCGCAGCTGGTTTATAGATATCGCGACCATGACGATGGATTAGTCGCTACGGCCTTCGCGCGTTGTTTGCCTATCTAATCCGGCGCATCACCTACGCCCTGCCCATCATGCTGGGCGTGGCGCTGGTGTGTTTCGCGCTCGTTCACTTGGCACCGGGTGACCCGCTGGTGTCCATCTTGCCGCCCGATGCGTCGCAAGAGCTGGCCGAGCAAATGCGCGAGCTGTACGGCTTTAACCGCAGCTACCCCGAGCAGTTTGCAGTGTGGGTGTGGCGCGCCGTGCAAGGGGATCTGGGCACCTCCATTGCCAGCGGCAGGCCAGTGGCTTCGGAGGTACTGCGTGCGGTCAGCAACACGCTGCGGTTGGCAGCCGTGGCTACGCTCATCGGCTTCATTTTTGGCTGTCTGTTTGGCTTTGTAGCGGGTTACTTTCGCAATTCGTGGGTTGACCGCGCAGCATCGGTACTTTCCGTCCTCGGGGTAAGCGTGCCGCACTACTGGCTGGGCATGGTCATGGTGATTGTGTTTGCCGCGATTTTGAACTGGCTGCCAGCCACCGGCATGGGCACCGGTGATGTGTGGGCCTGGGACTGGGAGCACCTCAAGTACATGGTGTTGCCTGCGCTCACCATGTCCGTCATTCCGATGGGGATCATCGCCCGTACCGTGCGCGCGCTGGTGGCTGACCTGCTGGATCAAGAATTCATCGTAGGCCTGCGCGCCAAGGGGTTGACGCAATTTGGCATCTTCAAACACGTCGTGAAGAACGCTGCGCCCACCGCACTGGCGGTGATGGGGTTGCAGTTGGGCTATTTGCTGGGTGGATCGATCTTGATTGAAACGGTTTTCTCCTGGCCGGGCACAGGGTTCCTGCTGAACTCGGCGATCTTTCAGCGTGACTTGCCGCTGCTGCAAGGCACTATTTTGGTGCTGGCCATGTTTTTTGTGGTGCTTAATTTGCTGATCGATGTGGTGCAGACCCTGCTTGATCCCCGCATTGCACGGGCTTGATGCATGACGGCACTCACTGCAAATCAATCGTTGGTCCAGCCGCTGGAGCGCTCGGCGGGCTATTGGCGCTCGGTACTGACCCGCTTGATGCGTGACAAGGTTGCGCTCGGCGCGGGTTTTGTCATTTTGATTTTGCTAGGTATGGCGGTGTTTGGCCCCTACATCGTGCCGGCAGACCCTTACCAATCCTCCATCATGGGCCGGCTCAAAGCGATTGGCAGCGAAGGTTTTCCTTTGGGCAGTGACGAGCTGGGGCGCGACATGCTTTCTCGCCTGATTGTGGGCGCGCGGCTGTCGCTGTTCATCGGGCTCACGCCGGTGATGTTGGCCTTTTTCATGGGCACCATGATTGGCCTGTTGGCAGGGTACGCGGGCGGCTGGGTCAACAGCGCCATCATGCGCACGATTGACGTTTTTTATGCCTTCCCGTCGGTGCTGCTGGCGATTGCATTGTCTGGCGCGCTGGGGGCCGGTATTTTCAACTCATTGATATCACTGACGATTGTTTTCATTCCACCGATAGCGCGCGTGGCAGAGAGCGTGACCACGCAGGTACGCAATCGTGACTATGTGGAATCTGCGCGCGCCACGGGGGCCAACGCCTTCACGATTGTTCGCGTCCACGTGCTGGGCAACGTGCTCGGGCCGATCTTTGTGTACGCCACCAGCCTGATTGCGGTGTCGATGATTTTGGCCTCGGGCCTGAGCTTTTTAGGCCTGGGCGTGAAGCCGCCCGAGCCTGAATGGGGTTTGATGCTCAATACGCTGCGCACAGCAATTTATACCCAACCGTGGGTCGCCGCGCTGCCCGGCGCGATGATTTTTATCACGTCGATTGCATTCAATATGCTGTCAGACAGTTTCCGTGCAGCGATGGATAACAAACGATGAAGAGCAAACGATGAGCACGCAACCACTCCTGAGCATTAAAGGGCTGACCAAACACTTTCCGCTGAAGAAAAATCTGTTTGGCAAGGGAGATGTTGTGCGCGCTGTTGACCACATTGACTTTGACGTGATGCCCGGCGAAACGCTGGGCGTGGTGGGTGAATCCGGTTGCGGCAAAAGCACCACCGCGCGTTTGTTGATGCAGTTGATCAACCCCACCGCTGGTGAAGTGGTGTTTGATGGCGCGCTGGTGGGTGGGCGTGACTTGCCACTCAAAGAATTTCGCCGTCAGGTGCAAATGGTGTTCCAAGACAGCTACGCCTCGCTGAACCCGCGCCTGACGATTGAAGACTCGATTGCGTTTGGCCCGCAAGTCCACGGTGTGTCCAAGCAAGAGTCACACGCACGCGCGCATGACCTGCTGGCGCGGGTGGGCCTGGAGCCCGCGCGCTTTGCAGCACGCTACCCACACGAGCTGTCAGGCGGGCAGCGCCAACGCGTGAACATCGCACGCGCTTTGGCGCTGCAACCGCGTGTGGTGATTTTGGATGAGGCGGTATCCGCACTCGATAAATCGGTTGAAGCCCAGGTGTTGAATCTGTTGCTGGACTTGAAAGACGCGTTCAATTTAACCTATGTCTTCATCAGCCATGACCTGAACGTGGTGCGCTTCATCAGCGACCGGGTGATGGTGATGTACCTGGGCCAGGTGGTTGAAGTCGGCCCGGCTGAGGCGCTGTTTGACCATCCAGCCCACCCCTACACGCGGGCGCTGCTGTCGTCGATTCCGGCGATGGATCCCGAGCACCGCACCGAAAAAGCCGCCATTTCGGGCGACCCGCCGAACCCCATCAACCCACCCAGCGGTTGCCGCTTTCACACGCGTTGCCCCATCGTGCAAGCCGTGTGCTCGCAGCAGGCCCCTACGCTGGGCAGCCTGCAAAGCCCGCACCCAGTCGCTTGTCTGATGTATGAGCCAGGTAGTGGCTACAAGGTAGAGGCAACAGCAGAAGCCACAGTATGACAGCGCCCTACGTCTCGATTGAAAACCTGAACGTCATCTTCACCGGTGGTACACGCCCGGTCAAAGCCGTAAATGGTGTTGACCTGCGCGTGAACCGGGGTGAGGTGGTGGCGCTGATTGGCGAGTCTGGCTCGGGCAAAAGCGTCACGCTGCGCTCGGTGCTGCGCCTGCACAACGAGCGACGCACCACGATCACGGGCCGAATTCAAGTGGGCGAACATGATGTTTTGAAGCTGTCTTCAAACAAGCTGACCGACTTTCGCGGCAAAACGGCTGCGATGATTTTTCAAGAGCCGCTGCTGGCGCTTGACCCTGTGTATTCGTTGGGCGCACAGATCATTGAGTCGATTCGTCGGCACGAAGACGTGACCCACGCCGTTGCGCACAAAAGAGCCCTTGAGTTGTTTGAGCGGGTGCGCATCCCCAGCCCAGAGCGCCGGCTGGATGCCTACCCGCACGAGATGTCCGGCGGCATGCGCCAGCGCGCCATGATTGCGCTGGCGCTGGCCTGCAAGCCGCAGTTGCTGCTGGCCGATGAGCCCACCACCGCGCTGGATGCCACGGTGCAGATTCAGGTTTTGCTGCTGCTGCGGGAATTGCAACGAGAGTTTGGCTTGTCGGTTATTTTTGTCACGCATGACATTGGCGCAGCGGTTGAAGTGGCTGACCGCATTGCCGTGATGTACGCTGGCCGCATTGTTGAAGAAGGCCCTGTAGCCACACTGCTGCGCGCACCCCGCCACCCGTACACCATGGCCCTACTGCGCGGCCGCGCGCACGGCGCGATGGAAAAGGTGGACGGCAAACGCCCCCGGCTCGACACCATTGCCGGAGCCCCTCCTGATTTGAGCCTGCCGCAAACCGGTTGCTCGTTTGCACCGCGCTGCGTTCTGGCGAACGACGCATGCAAGCAGACCCGACCTGATGCAACTATGATAAGTACTGGGCACAGCGCACGCTGCCTGCGACTAGATGCCACCCAATAAAAGAGCCCACGATGCCCCTCATTCACGACACCGCTCACGCTTTTCTACCCTACCCCGATGTCCACGTGCCGCACGCATCGACCGGTCCTTTGAGCGGCCTGTGCTTTGGCGTTAAAGATTTGTTTGACGTGGCAGGCTACCCCACGGGCGGCGGGCAGCCGTTTGTGCTGGCAATGTCGGGCATCAAAACCCGCACAGCGCCCACCGTGCAAAAGCTGCTCGATGCAGGTGCCCGCTTCATCGGCAAAACCGTGACGGACGAGCTGGCGTTTTCAATGAACGGCAACAACGCGCATTTTGGCGCACCCATCAACGGTGCTGCGCCGGATCGCATTTCGGGCGGCTCGTCATCGGGCTCGGCATCCGCCGTGTCGAACAAGTTGTGTGACTTCACACTGGGCAGTGATACGGGCGGCTCCGTGCGTGCCCCGGCTAACCACTGCGGCCTGTACGGCATACGGCCAACGCATGGGCGGATCAGTTTGGCAG
>JANOTO010000080.1:0-5210 GCA_031416395.1 Rhodoferax sp.
GTGCAGCGGGTTGATGTGATCTGCCCCGGCTTCAACTGCGACGGCCTGGAGACGCTCGAAGAGATCGACCTGGAAGGCCGCGCGGCATTTATCACGGCGGGTGGCAAGACGTTTCACTACATCCCTTGCCTGAACGACAACAACGACTGGATCACCGCGCTGTGCAACATCACTACGCAGCATTTGAGTGGCTGGCCCACGCAAGCAGCACTGGATGAATCGGCGCTGGTAGCTTCGCGCGAGGCAGCGATTGCGCTGGGGGCCAATCGGTAAATTGACGCCCGCCAGAGATTGGGCATCTCCTTGATGCCGCGCCGGTCGCGGAATTAGTCGTCAGGTTTTTTCTTCAGTTCAGCGTTGCTGAAACAGCACCAACCGGGCTTCCCGGCTTAGGGTTCCCTTGCTCGCGGTAACGGTGACTTCATAGCGCGTGCCGGGCACCGGAACCTGCGACTGAAAGCTGAAAGCGAAGTTGCCAGCCGCGTCTGAGCGCAAGGTCTGGTTCAATATCTGTTGGTTGATGCCGAAGAAGCCGGCAATCGAAGCGACCGCCTGTACCTGAACATCCAACTTGGCATCCGGCGCAGTCCGCCCGCGCACCTCAACGGTGCCGCCGCTGACCTGCGCGTTGTTGGCATGGCTGGTAATTTCAAGCGGCAGCGCAGCCGCTGCAGGCGGCACAGATTGCGCGCTGGCGACATTGAACAGCCAATCCTGCCGCACGGCGTTGCCGACATTGTCGGCAGCGGTGACCTGAACTGGCCATGAACCGGGCTGCAGATCGCCGCGCCAGGTGATGAACTGGGGCGTGATGCTGGCATTGCGCGTCACGTCCTGGCCCCCGATCAGGATTTTCACGCTCTTGGGGTCAACGCCGACACCGCCCCGGTCATCGAACGTGGCGGACACCGTGATCGGGTTGCCAGTGACCGTCTCATTATTGGTCGGCGCAAGGTTTCGGATAGTTGGTGGCTGCGCATCGACCAGCAGGGCCTGGTTTAGGCGCGAGCGCGCCACCTGGCCGTTGCCTTCAAGCGCAGACGTAATGTTGAGAGAGGGCGGAAAATTGTCGTTGCGGCGGATGGTGTAGGCACCTTCATAGCGGCCAGGACGCACTTCGGCCATGGTCACGTTCTGCACCACCCCGTCGATAGTGAACGTTGCGCGCGCGCCTGGTGTGCCGAACGTGACGAAGCGCAGCTCGGCGCCGGGTTCGATGCGCGCCACCGGCGTGACGCCAAAACGCTCAATGGCCAGCGCCACGGGAGGCGCAACTGCGGGCTGGGCCGGCGGCGCAGCGGCAGCGACTGGCGGTGCGTTGCCGGCCAGCGACTGGGTCGCGACGACGGAGGCATTGCGCACACGCAATGTTGCGCGCGCCGTTGGCGGCGCGCTTAACCTGTCGCGTCGGCTCAGCGTGTAGGTTCCCTCATAGACACCGGGATCGACTTCTCGCAGCGCAATTGTCTTGTTGATGCCGCTGATCCGCACGCTAGCCTTGCCGCGCGCTGTGCCTTCGAGCGTGAACTCAACATCGCTGCCCGGCACCGGCTGCTCGGTCACGTTGACCTGAAAGCTGGTGATCTCGGGCGCTACAAAACGGCCCTTTGACTGCGCCTCGGCAAGCTGAGGAGCCGTGGCGGCGAAACCGATAAAGAGGAGCGGAGCCAGAAATGAAAGTAAACGCTGAAGTCGCATGATCTTGCCTTTGACAGTAGGACTTAACTTTTTAACACTCAGCCAGTCGTTTGTTTGTAGGACGATTGGCTGGACATCCGTCAGCCTTAAGCCCTGATTGACAGCGCAGATGACGTACTTTGTGAGTGGGCGGCTAAGCACTGGCACACCGCGCTGCGCAATATCACCACCCAGCATTTGAGCGGCTGGCCCACGCAGACAGTACCGGACGCGGCGGCTATAGTGGCTTCGCGCGAGGCGGCAAAGGCGGCAGGCGCGAAGAATTAGCGGGTTGCAATCAAGGTGCGGTCTTCGGGATGTTCGCGAGGTAGTAGGCCACGTCCTGGAGTGCCTCCGGGGCGATGTCAGCCAAGGCCTCGTTCATTGCGGGTGTGTATCCAAGCCGTTTGCCAGACTGGAATTCACGCAGTGCCAGCAACAGGTAGTCTTCGCGCTGGTTGGCAATTCGGGCGACCTGTTTGTCACCTGAAAAGTCTGCCCCGTGGCACGACGCGCAGCGATGCTGCTTTGCCAATGTCGCGCCGCTTGCCATGCGCTGCGCATCCAGGTTCGCGATGTTGGGGCCTGGAGGGGGCGGCAATTTGGCTATCACTTCTGAAAACGCCCGCATGTCGGCATCACTCATGCCTTTGGCCATCGCGGTCATGGCCTCGTTGCTGCGACGCCCTTCGCGGAACAAAAAAAGCTGCGTGATTGCGTAAAAAGAATGTTGCCCCGCCAGCGATGGCGTCAGCGGCATCACGCTTCGGCCACCCTCACCGTGGCAGGCCAGGCAGGCGGCAAAGCGCTGTTGCACCGAGCTATCGGTTTGAGCCGCCGTGGCCTGTGGTTGGGTGGTTGCAGGCTGATTCGCGCCCGGCACGGTCTTTTTGGTTTGAGACCCTGCCGGCGACTGAAAGCAAACAATCAGCGCCACCGTTGCGGCGGTGGCTCCAATGCGGCGCAGGTTAATCACTTGCCTGTGTAGCTGATCCGGTAGATCGCGCCGTTGTGGTCGTCAGAGACCAACATCGAGCCGTCTTTCATCACCATCACATCCACCGGGCGAGCCAGGTACGAGTTGTTTTCAATCATTCCGGTCAGGAACGGCTCCATTTTGGAGATGCCTCCCTTGCCATCAGGCCAGGCGACCTGAATGTCAGCGGCGAACTTATTTGTGCGATTCCACGAGCCGTGGCGCGCTATGAAAATCGCATTTTGGTACTTCTGCGGAAACATCTTGCCGGTGTAGAAGCGCATGCCCAAGGTGCCTGCGTGCGGGCCCGTCAATGCTGCGGGTTGAGTAAACGTCGTGCAGTCCTTGCCCCAACCGAACTCGGTATCCGCCAAGTTGCCCTGATTGCAGAACGGGTAGCCAAAGTGATCCTTGCCGGGTTTGCCGAGCCGGTTCAGCGTGTCATTGGGCAAGTCCTCTGAGACCCAGTCGCGGCCATTGTTGGTGAACCAGAGATCACCCGTTTTGGGATGAAAGTCAAAGCCTACGGTGTTGCGTACGCCCTTGGCAACCACTTCAAACCCGCTGCCGTCCAGATTCATTTTTGCGATTTGTGCAAAACCATCTTTCTCCTCGCAGACATTGCACGGCGCACCGGTGGGCGCGTAGAGCTTGCCATCGGGTCCGATCTTGATGAACTTCCAGCCGTGCGGTACCAAGCCAGGAAACTTGTCGTAAATCATCACGGGCTTGGGCGGGCTGTCCAGGTTCGCCTCGATGTTGTCGTATCGGGTGATGTCTTTGGGTGTCGCAACATACAGCGAACCCTTGTGAAACTCAATGCCATTGGGCAGGAAGAGTTTTTCGGCGATGGTTTTAACTTCGCGTTTTCCGCCCTTGTCCGTCACCGCATAAATCTTGCCTGCCACAAACAGGGAGCTGACAAACACCGTGCCATTGTCACCCTGGCGCATTCCGCGCGCATCCAAAATGCCGCTGACCCAGACCTCAGCCTTGAAGCCCGGCGGCAATTTCATTTTGGCAATGGGCAGCTTGCTCTCTTCCGTGGCGATCGGGAATGAGGGTACGGGCGCCAGTGCTTTGCCTGGACCATCTTTGGGCATACCGATCGCCCAAAACGGGACTTCAGCCGGTTTGGCTGCATCCTGCGCCCATGTGCTGGTGCCGGTCAGCAGTACAGCCGCCCCAACTAAAGCCTTGCGCCAGTTTTTGAATCCAGCCCGTCCGGTCGGTATCTTTTGCAGCATTGAATGTCTCCTGTGTGGTGAGTCGAGTACTTAAATCACATTTGGTGTTCTGTCAGATTGTCGGACAAACCAACAGACTTACCTGCCGGTATATTTCAGAACGCCAAAGCATAATTTAAGTCGGAAACGCCAACTTGTCAAGCAGACCAGTACCAACCTACAGCACCACCTTCACCATCGGATGCGTGGAAAGCGTGCGGTACAGCTCATCGAGCTGCTCGCGGCTGGTAGCGGTGACGGTGATCGTCACGCCCAGGTACTTGCCGCCTTTGCTTTCGCGCAGCTCAACCGTGGTGGCATCAAACGTCGGGTCAAACTGGCGGGCGATGTGGGTGATGGCATGCACCAGGCCGTCCACCCGCAGGCCCATCACCTTGATGGGGAAGAGCGACGGGTATTGAATCAGCGACGGGGCTGGCGCGGCCGCAGGCTGTGGTTTGTCGGTGGTCATGCAGCCATCACCTCGCTGGCTCCCGCCTTGGCAGATTGGTAGCCTGCATGAAGTTTGGCGTAGACCGGGCCGGGCACACCGAGCGTTGCACCATTGCCCACGGGTTTGCCATCCAGCGAGGTGATGGCCAGCACTTCCTTGGTGGCGCTGGACAGAAGCAACTCATCAGCGTTCAAAACTTCTTCGCGGCTGATACGGCGCAGCTCGAAGCCCAGGCCCTGCGCCTGACAAATCTCTTCAAACAAACCGTAGCGGATGCCTTCGAGCACCAAGTTGTCCTTCGGCGTGCCCAGCACCTTGCCACCCTTAACCACCCACACGTTGCTCGCAGCGGCCTCGCTCAAAAAGCCATCTCGGAACATCACCGTCTCCACTGCGCCTGCATCGAAGCTGATTTGCCGCGCAAACACGGCACCGAGCAGGCTGGTGCTCTTGATGTGCGCCTTGGCCCAGCGAAAGTCGTCTGCCGTAACACAAGCCACGCCCTTGGCGCGCTGCTCGGCGGTGGGTGGCTTCATCACATTGCTCATCGCAAACACAGTGGGCGTGATGTTCTCGGGCATAACGTGATCGCGCAGGGCGACACCACGCGTGATCTGGATGTAGATCAGCTGGTCAAGCGTGTCTGCACCTGCGCCTACAGAGTCGGCGTAGTTGGCAATCAGCTTCATGACCATCGCCAGCCACTGGGCGTGCGTCATCGGGTTTTTGATGCGCAATTCAGTCAGGCTGCGATCCAATCGCGCCATGTGGTGGCTAAAGCGAAACGGCTGGCCCGCGTAAACCGGGGCCACTTCGTAGATGCCATCACCAAAAATAAAACCGCGGTCCATGACGCTGACTTTGGCATCAGGCAGCA
>JANOTO010000081.1:0-3558 GCA_031416395.1 Rhodoferax sp.
ATTCCGCATCGAAGAATTTCGCCTGCCCGTCTTTCAGGGCAGCGTGGCTGCGGCCGATAAAAAGCCCTGGGTCAACGCCAAAACCGTGCCCGTGGATGTCCAAATCAACTACGTGGCGGGCGGGCCTGCTGTGAGTTTGCCCGTGCGCGTGTCGGCGCTGGTACGCGCAAAGTCCTTGAGTTTCAGCGATTTTGAAGAATTCAGCTTCTCGCCACCGCGCGGCAAACAGAGCACCACGACTGAGGGCGAAGAGGAAGCCGGCTCAAATCTGGATACCAAAGTCATCGCCGACAAACTGCCTCTGAATCTGGATAAATCCGGCACCGGCAAGTTGACCTTGGACAAACTGCCCGCCTCGCGCCAGCCGCAAGAGCTGCTGCTGGAGGCCACCTATGCCGACCCGAATGGCGAAGTGCAAACCATCCGCAGCACGACCACTCTATGGCCCGCTGCGGTGGTGACGGGCATCAAGACCGAGGGCTGGGTATCCACCGCCAAGAAGATCAAATTTCAGGCACTGGCGCTGGATCTGGGCGGCAAGATGCTGGCCAACGTGCCGCTGGATGTGAAGGCCAGCGCGCGCATCGTCACCACCAGCCGCAAGCGCATGGTGGGCGGCTTTTACACCTATGACAACAAAACCACCGTCAAGGATTTGGGCAGTGTGTGCAACGGCAAAAGCGATTCGCGCGGGCTGCTGCTGTGCGAGGCCGCGTTGACCGAACCGGGCGAGGTCGAGCTGATCGTCACGGCCAAAGACGTGGATGGCAACACCATTCAGGCGGCCAGCTCGGTCTACGTCACCAGGCAGGGCGAGCTGTGGTTCGGTGGTGAGGATCATGACCGCATGGACTTGCTGCCTGAGAAGAAAAGCTACCAACCCGGTGAGACCGCCAAGTTCCAGGTGCGTATGCCGTTCCGTTTTGCGACGGCCCTGGTCGCCGTGGAGCGCGAAGGCATCGTGGAGACGCAAGTGGTCGAGTTGAATGGGCAAGACCCGACGATTCAACTGAAGATCAAAGACAGTTGGGGGCCGAATGTCTACGTCAGCGTGCTGGCCCTTCGTGGCCGCCTGCGCGAAGTGCCGTGGTACAGCTTTTTCACCTGGGGCTTCAAGGCACCGCGCGAGTGGTGGACATCGTTCTGGTACGAAGGCCGCGAGTACGTGGCACCGACTTCGATGGTCGACTTGAGCAAGCCCGCGTTTCGATTGGGCCTGGCCGAAATTCGCGTGGGCACGCAGGCGCATCAGCTCGATGTGAGTGTGAAGGCGGATGAGGAGAGCTACCCGGTGCGCGGGCAAGCCAAAGTGACCATCACCGTGAAATTGCCCAATGGCCAGCCCGCTGCGAATGCCGAAGTGGTACTGGCCGCCGTCGATCAAGCCCTGCTGGAGCTGATGCCCAACACCAGTTGGAACCTGCTGGATGCCATGCTGCAACGCCGCGCCTGGGGCGTGGAGACTTCGACCGCGCAGATGGAGATCATCGGGCGCAGGCACTACGGGCGCAAAGCCGTACCTGCGGGCGGCGGCGGCGGGCACAGTGGCACGCGCGAGCTGCTGGACACCTTGCTGCTGTGGAACCCCAAAGTGCAACTGGACGCACAGGGCCAAGCTGTGGTGATGGTGCCGTTGAATGACGCGCTGACCACCTTCAGGATCGTTGCAGTGGCGGATGCCTCCACCGGCTTTTTTGGCACCGGGCAAACGTCCATCAAAGCCACGCAAGACTTGCAAATCATCAGCGGTTTGCCGCCGTTGGTTCGAGAGGATGACCAGTTTCGCGCACAGTTCACCGTGCGCAATACGACCAAGGCGGCGATGAAGGTGGAAGTCACGCCGCGTGCCAGTTTGCTTGATTTGAAACCTCAAACCATCGACATCCCTGCGGGTGCCGCGCGCGAAGTTGCCTGGTTGGTGACGGCACCGGCGCAGTTGGAACTGTCGCGCTTTGAAGCGATTCTCTGGGAGATTGAAGCCAAAGACATCTCCGTACCCGATGCGAAAGCCCCTGCGCGCGATGCCCTCAAGTCACGTCAGCGCATCATCCCCGCCGTGCCGCTCACAGTGCAGCAGGCTACGCTGGTACAGGTGGATGGCAGCTTCAATCTTGACGTTGCACCGCCAGCGGACTCGCTGCCGGGGCGGGGTGGATTGAAGATGGCGCTTCAACCCAAGCTTGCCGAGGGCATGCCCGGCGTGCGCGACTGGTTTGCGCTGTATCCATTCAGTTGCCTGGAGCAGAAAACCAGCAAGGCGATTGGCCTGCGTGATGCTGCACTGTGGCAAAGCGTGACCGGGCAAATTCCAAGTTACCTGGACGCGGATGGCCTGGCCAGCTACTTCCCGCCACGCGATGGCGATGGCAGCCGGGGCAGCGACACATTGACCGCCTACCTGTTGGCTGCAACGCACGAAGCCGCTGCGCTGAACCCGGCCTTCGCGCTAAGCGATGCGGTTCGCGCGCCAATGGAACGCGGCCTCACCAACTTTGTTGAAGGCAAAATCCAGCGCGAGTTCTGGTCACCCCGCAAAGATTTGGACATGCGCAAACTCGCAGCACTGGAAGCCCTCTCGCGCTACGGCAAGGCGCAAGGCCGCATGACGGGCAGCATCACCATCGCGCCGAACCAGTGGCCGACTCATGCGGTGATTGACTGGATCAACATCTTGAAGCGCGTGGCCGACGTACCCGAGCGCGACAAACGCCTGGAAGAAGCCATGCAAGTGCTGCGCGCGCGCATCAGCTACCAGGGCACGAAGATGATTTTCAGTACTGAGAAAGACGATTACTGGTGGTGGCTGATGCAAAACGGCGATACCAACACCGCGCGCCTGATGCTGGCCGTGTTGGACGATCCGGCCTGGAAAGACGATATGGGTCGCCTGGCCAACGGTTTCATCGGTCGCCAGCAAAACGGTGCGTGGCACACCACCACCGCCAATCTGTGGGGCGGGCTGGCGCTGGAGAAGTTCTCAAACAAGTTTGAAGCGGTTGCGGTCGCGGGGTCAACCAAGAGCGTGACTAGCACCGGCAGCGCTGCGGTCGAATGGGCCAAAGTCGAACGCATCAAAACCAGCGACGCTTCCGGTGCAGCACACCAAACCACGTTTTTCGGGGCACCTGCCTCGCCAAGCAATTTGCGCAACAACAACATGTTTTTGCCATGGAAAAAGGAGGCTGGAAAGGAAGGCAGCAAAGACACGCTGACCGTCACTCACACAGGCGCTGGCAAACCATGGCTCACGCTGCAATCGGTCGCAGCTATCCAGCTCAAAGTGCCGTTCAGCGCCGGTTATCAGATCAAGAAGACCATCACCCCCGTCGAGCAAGCCAACAAGGCCCTGCCCGCTGGCAGCTACACGCGCGGTGACGTGCTGCGCATCACGCTGGAGGTGAACGCCAGCGCCGACATGACCTGGGCCGTCATCACCGACCCGATTCCCGCCGGGGCCACCATCCTGGGCAGCGGCCTGGGCCGAGATTCGCAGATCGCCACCCAGGGCGAGAAGAAAACTGGTGCAGGCTGGGCCGCGTTTGAAGAGCGCAGCTTTGA
>JANOTO010000082.1:0-3444 GCA_031416395.1 Rhodoferax sp.
GTTGACATCAACGGCGGAAACCAGCGTTTTGTCCATTGCGCTCCAGCGGGCAATCCACTCTGGCAAGTTGTCAAAAGGGGTGTTGACAAGCAAGGTGTAGATTTCAAACTTTGCCAGCACGGCCAATGCAGGCGCGGTGAAGTACAGCAGGAAAATGAAGAAAATTGACCAACTGACCGACTCGCGGGCTGCGCGAACGGTCGGCGTTGTGTAGTAACGGGTGAGGATATGCGGCAGCGCGGCGGTGCCGATCATCAGGCAAAAAACCAGCGCCAGAAAATTCTTGCGTGCCACCTGCTGGTCAGCGCTTGTTTCGCCGGGAAAAGCCTGAGCGTGCGGTGTGGCTGCTTGGGCTCGGGCGGCATAAGACACCTGTGCCGCCGTGTAGGCGGCACGGGCGTGAGCAACATCGCGCGGCAGTGCGGTCAAGGCGGTTTCCGCCGCCCTGATTTCACGGATGGATGCATTTGTGCTCTTCAGTTCATCCAACCTCTTTTTCGCCACGGCGCGGTCCGCCAACATGGCGGCGGGCACATCGTTAAGTTTTGCCCTCGCTTCCTGAGACCGTGCCAGAAAAATCTCACGAACTTCGAGCTCTTTGGGGTCATTCAACAACTGCTTTTCTTTGGCACTGACTTTTTCAAGGGTGTAGCCGTACACGGCCTGCGGCGCAGGAATGCCAGTTTGCTTCACCGATAGCCATATGACGGGCACCAAATAAGCAATGATGAGCACGATGTACTGCGCCACCTGCGTCCACGTCACCGCCCGCATGCCCCCCAAAAATGAACACACCAGAATACCAGCCAAGCCTGCAAAAACCCCCATCTCAAACGCCAGGCCGGTCAGCCGGGTGGTAATCAGCCCAATCCCATAAACCTGCGCCACGACATAGGTGAATGAGCACAGAATTGCACCCAACGCGCCAATGGTGCGAGCCAGATCTCCCTCGTAGCGTGCCCCCAGGAAATCAGGGATCGTGAAGCCCCCAAACTTGCGCAGGTAGGGCGCGAGCAACAATGCCACCAGGCAATATCCTCCAGTCCAACCCATCACGAACGCAAGCCCCATGAAGCCGTTGAGATACAAAGTACCCGCCATGCTGATGAATGAAGCCGCGGACATCCAGTCTGCACCGGTTGCCATGCCGTTGTAGAACGGTGGCACGCGTCGCCCTGCCGCGTAATATTCCTCGGGGTCGCTGGTACGGCTCATCATCCCGATGCCGGCATAGACAAACACCGTGGCCGCCAGAAATATGTAGCCGATCCCATTTCTGGACAAGCCCCAGCGCTCCAGCAAACCCACCACGAAAACCAGCAGCAGAAAGCCGGCCGTGTAGGCGAGATAAAGCCGGTTCAGGCTCTTTCTGAAGTCGCCGTGGGCTCGATGCTGCTGGTCAAGTAGGGACACTAATCCTGTCCCTCGTCCACACCGTGGTCGACATCAAGCCGGTTCATCAGCCACGCGTAAATCGCAACAATGAGGCAGTACGCCAGCGGCGCACCCTGACCGCCCAACCAAAACGAGAAAGGCCAGCCAAAAAAACTGAATGTCATCTCGCGGGCGAAATACATGAGCCCGAAACTCAACGCGAACCACAGGCCCATCAGCAAGCCGATTATTCGAAGGTTCTTGCGCCAGTACGACTGCTGGTTCAAGGACAGTTTCATAGGTGATTTACCCATCATTGGCAGGCGTTCAACCCTTGCGTTAAGCCGTAGCCCAAGCAGGCTTCAATCTTCATTTTGAGCACGACAAACCATGCCACCAGCAACCAGGCCAGGGTTGCCAGAGGGATATGCCGGTCCAGCACGACTTTAGGACTGACGGCCCGGGTGAGGGCCAAGGCAGGCCGTGCAGCAATGTCCAGAATTTGCCAGAAGACGTTTTGAACGCGATTGCTGCCGACCAGGAACCCCAGCACAGCGCGCCCCAGAATGAACATCACTGCAAGTTCAATCAAACCTTTGACAATGACAAGGGTCATCCACATGGGCGAGATTGTAAAAAATTCAGCGTAATCGGCTATTAGGGCATTCGCTGGTGGGTCAGGTTGAGTTCAACTTGCTATTTAATATATAGCTATTTATGCAAATTATACGAGAGCTAAGGCGCTATTCTGTCAAGAATTTGAGCAAAAATGAGTTTCTCAACGTAAAAATTAACTCCCAAGTTAATTTTTACGTTGAGAAGCTCATTTGCACGACCGTAGCAGCTTGCCCGACAAGGCCGCACGAACCTCGTCCAGTTTGGGTTTTAACGCCGCATCGACGGCGCCCAAGCGCAGCAGGGTGCCACGCACTTCGGAACGCTCCCGCACCACCTGCGCGGTGCGCACACCGCGTCTGGCGAGGTTGGCCAGTGCCGTGTTAGCAGCAGCCTGGGTGTCAAAACCGCCCAGGGACAGGCCGGGCTCCAGCGAGGCGCTGTTGATCGGCTCGAATTTCAAATTCAGCGATGCCAGCTCCTGGCGTTTTTTCGCCATGGCCTCAGCGTTGGGGTATTTGCCCATGTAGACAATCCAGCGCGCAGGCTCCACGGCGCTCTCCAGCAGCCAGGAACCTGCGGGAAGCCGGGCCTCCAGCGTGCGGCGCAACGTGCTGGCCTGGGCGTCGTCGAACAGGCCAGCTTCGTAGCACTCTGCGGGCTGGGTGGCGACGACCGCCTCCAGCAGAACAGGTACGGGTGCTGGTGTTTGTGTTGTTGCGGGGGGCGGTACCGTGACGTTGGGTTCTGCACCGCGCGCTTCCCCCGCTTTCAGAATGCGCAGATTTTCCGGGCGAAGCTGCTGGCCGACGCGCTGCGGCTCGGTATGCAGGGCCGGAGCGAACTCCCACGCCCGAAACAGCCCCTGCGACCAGGCAAAGTAGATGCCGTTGGCCAAGATCAGGACCAAAACGATCAGTCGGAGCATGATGATGCGGGTGATGATGTCGATACGGGAACAGGTCGCACGCTGACTTCAGCGCTGGTGATGGTTTGAACCACGCCGCTGGCGGTTTTGACCCGCAGGCCGCCCGCTGCATCGACGCCCAGGGCCAGGCCGGTGGTTGCGTCGCTCAAAGTCACGGAGCGCCCCACCAGCAGATCCAGTGCGTGGAAATCGGCCTGAAACGGCGCGAATCCCGTCTGCGCGAATTTTTGGATCGTTTGCACCAGCGGTTTGGCGATGCGCTGCAAGGCCAGGCCTGAGTCCATGCCAGGCTGCACCTCTTGCAGCCACGCAGGCGGCGTGGACAGGCCTGCCGCCGAGCGTGGAGCGATGTTGATGCCGATGCCGATCACGGCGTAGCGCACGTCATTGACTGTCGCCGTTTCAATCAAGATGCCGCCGAGCTTTCTGTCGTTCAGCCAGATGTCGTTGGGCCATTTCAATTGCAAACTCGGATGCAGGCTTTGCGCCACGCTGATGCCCACGGCGAGAGACAGGCCTGACCAGCT
>JANOTO010000083.1:0-3483 GCA_031416395.1 Rhodoferax sp.
CTGAGACCCGCAGCCGCGCGATGGATCGTGCGCTGCGTAAAGTCGAGGCCTTGCCAGACGTGCACTCGCAGGCGCTGCTGCCCACCGCCAGAGATACCGACAAAGAACCCGACGAAGGCTAGGGCGCGTGTCCTCAGCCGCAGTCCCCCGAAACTCCCGCCGAGCCCTCGCGCGCCTGATCGCCGGGCATATCTGCCTGCACGCCAGCATGTCGGGCATGCGCATGGCCGCACCGCTGCTGGCTTTGCGCGACGGCTACAGCCCGGCGGCGGTGGGTGTGCTGCTGGCGCTTTTCGCCATCACGCAGGTGTTTTTATCGCTGCCCGCCGGGCGCTTTGTGGATCGACATGGCTTGAAGCGGCCAATGGGCCTGGCCATCATCGCCGCAGCCATCGGCTCGGCGCTGGCGGTGATCTTCCCCGTGTTTCCCGTGCTGTGCCTCAGTGCCGTGATGACTGGCGGGGCAACGGGGGTCGCGTCGATTGCGATGCAACGCCATGTGGGTCGCGCGGCAGCGGATGCAACCGAGCTTAAAAAAGTCTTCAGTTGGCTGGCCATCGGCCCCGCCATCTCCAATTTCATTGGGCCCTTTTCGGCAGGGCTGCTGATCGACTATGCCGGGGTGTGGCTGGGCGGGCAGGCGGCAGACACCAACGGCTTTCGCGGCGCATTTTTGCTGATGGCCGTGCTGCCGCTTGTCACCTGGTTGTGGATTCGCCGCACCACCGAGCTGCCGCCGGTGGTCAGGCCATCCGACGCAGCGCCCAAAAAAGCCTGGGACTTGCTGCGCATGCCGATGATGCGCCGCTTGATGGCGGTCAACCTCGTGCTGGCCGCCTGTTGGGACGTTCACACCTTTGTGGTGCCGGTGATGGGGCACCAAATGGGCTTCAGCGCGTCGGTCATTGGCGCGATTTTGGGTGCGTTTGCAGTGTCAGCCACGCTGATTCGCATCGTTTTGCCGCTGGTGGCCTCGCGCATTCACGAATGGGCGGTGTTGGCAGGGGCCATGGGCTGGACGGCACTGCTGTTTGGCATCTATCCACTGCTCAGCACGCCGTTGTCGATGGGAATCTGTTCTGTGTTGCTCGGTTTCGGTCTGGGCTGCGTGCAGCCGATGATCATGAGCACCTTGCATCAGATCACCCCCGAAGCCCGCCACGGTGAAGCGCTGGGCCTGCGCTTGATCGCCATCAATGGCGCCAGTGTGGCCATGCCAATTCTCTTTGGCAGTCTGGGCACGGTGGTCGGTGTGTCGGTGGTGTTCTGGGTAGTGGGCGCGGCGGTGGGCTTGGGTGCGCGGCTGGGCTGGACGTTGCGCGCTGAGCCCCACCAGGAAGCCGCACCCAGCGCATTGAAAAAGAGCCTACCGTAGCTTCAATACATTTTTACTACATTTGTAGTAAAAATTGCCTCAAAAACACCTTTTAGACGCCCAAGGCTACTAAATCACTAAAATGTGAATAAATTATGCTGCTAGCTCCCGGATAATATACATAGTTAGCTATAATTAATATAGCTAATGGATAGCCACAGCACAATCGCCACTACTGCGTCACAACCCGTAAAACTCGCGAATCACCGCCCAGGCCTCTTCAGGCGTATCAACGTAGCTGATCAGCTTCAAATCATCTGGCGAAATCGCGCCTTCTTCAATCAGCACCTCCAGGTTCAACAGGCGCTGCCAGTAGTCTTTGCCGTGCAGCACGATGGGCACGGGTTTGGCTTTGCGCGTCTGCACCAGGGTGATGACTTCAAACAGTTCGTCCAGCGTGCCAAACCCGCCGGGGAAGGCCACCAGCGCCTTCGCGCGCATCATGAAATGCATTTTGCGAATGGCGAAGTAATGGAACTTGAAGTTCAGCGACGGTGTGACGTAAGGGTTGGCTGATTGCTCAAACGGCAGGGCAATGTTCAACCCGATGGTAGGCGCACCCATCTCGTGTGCGCCTCGGTTTGCGGCTTCCATGATGCCCGGGCCCCCGCCGGTGCAGACGTACATGCGCTCCTTGGCGGGTTTACGCGCCGTGTGGCCAGCCACCAAACGCGCAAACAGCCGCGCGTTGTCGTAATGGATGGCGTTGCGCACCGAGCGTTGCGCCAGTTCAATCGCCACCCTGTCGCCACTAGCCAGCGCGCGCTCCTCTCGCAAACGGGCCTCCTCGGGCGACGGGAAGCGTGCGCTGCCAAAAACGACGACCGTGTTTTCAACCCCCTGCGCGGTCTGCTCCAGGTCAGGTTTGAGCATCTCCAGTTGGATGCGGATGCCACGGGTCTCCCGGCGCAGCAAAAACTCGGGGTCTGAAAATGCCAGCCGATAGGCGTTGGCATCCAGCAGGTTGCCCTGCTCAGCATGACTTTGCAGGTCGGCCCAAGCATCGGCCAGGCGTTGAACTGAGACGTTTTCGGTGAGGTTTTGGGTGTTTTCCATGGGGGTATTTTGCAGCGAGTTGCGCAGTGTTTGACGGGCTTGGGGGATTTTGGTAGTTCTCATGTCCGGTCGCACGGCCTCACTACACTCGTCCAGATGAGCACCGCCCCTCAACCGCCTTCCCATGCGTGACAAGCATACCGCCTATTACTGGCGCGGCGACACCCTGCGCAGCCGAAGCGTGAGCGGTGTCGTGCTGTCTGGCTTGGTCGACGTGCCCGCGCCGCCTGCTCGATTGCTGGCCGATTGGCAACGGGAGACATCGCTGCGCCTGGGCTTGGAACCCGGCGATGTCGAAACACTGCCTTTGCCGCGAGCCCGTATGCGCTGGCCGGACTACAAGCACTGCGTGCAGGCCGTGCGCGACTGGATGGATACGCTCGGCCTGCATGGCGTGCTGGCCTCCAGTGATGTCGCCTTGATGGCCTGCCGTGGCGCGAAGTACCACCACGACGGCGCGCAGTATGGTGGTGCGGCTTTTTGCAATCTGTTTGTGAGCGATGACCGTGGCCTGGACGTTCATTTTCCGGCGACGGGCCATCGAATTCCCTTGGCTCGGGGCACGGTGGTGATCTTCGACACGGGCCAGCCGCACGCCGTGATCGACCGACGCAGCAGCGGCTTTGATGTGGCCCACTTCCCGCTTGAGCGAGATTGCACCCAAGTGTTCCTGACTTGGGAGCTACCCATTGAGAACGCCTATGTCAGCGCTGCACTGGGGATTGCCTTTGACATCGACCCGGCGACGGCAGTGCTATTGCAAAATGAGCAAGTCTGGCGCAATGGTGCGCCAATGAGCGTTTGCCCGGACTCGGGCAGGTGGATTTAAAAAAAGCCCTCACTCTCCCGCTTTTTGACGAACAGCACGTCGAAGATCATTGGGCGCGGTGAGAGCCTACCAGGGGCAAACAAGCGTTCGCTAGTCTTTGAGCGTAATTCTCTTTTGCTTCACATACTCGTTGAACTGCGTCAGCGGAATGGCGGTTAAGCCCGCAGCGCCGTTTTCGGCAGTCCAGCTCAGCGTCGCGCTGTCGGCAGTCAAGTCAACCTCC
>JANOTO010000084.1:0-2276 GCA_031416395.1 Rhodoferax sp.
TCAAAGTAACTTGGCGACCTTGCTGGATACAGGAACCGAGCCTTGGAACAGCAAGTCGCGGTGTTTGTCCAATTTTCTCAAATCGTAGAGGTAATTCACCATCAGCCCGAAAGACTGTTTGATGCCTTTCGTGCTGAGGTCCGCCGCCCAGTTGATGTTTTCGACACAGGCACCGTTGCCCAAGTGGAAGCGCGCAACCGGGTCGATCGGTTGCCCGTCTTTCATCTCGCGCCCCAGGTAGAGCGCTGCATAGTGAACCAGCTTTTTTCTGACATCACTGGATTCGTCGAGCAGTTGGACATCCAGCTCGCTCAGTTGCGCGACCAGGGCCGAGTCTCGCCTTTGCAGCCAGCTGCGCAGACCAGGAATGGGGGAGAGTGTGGCAAAGGTCTTGAGCTTGGGGAACTCTTGCTTCAAGGTCTCGACCACGCGCTTGATCAATGAATCGCCAAAACTAACGCCCTTGAGCCCGAGCTGCGTGGTGCTGATAGAGTAGAAGATCGCCGCGGTGGCCTTGGAGGTCTCCACCGCCTCGGCGGTCTCATCCAATAGCGGGCTGATGCTGCCGGCGATGTCGTTGAGCAGGGCTACTTCTACAAAAATCAAAGGCTCGTTGGGTAATCGGGGATGAAAGAACCCATAGCAGCGCCGGTCGCTGTCCAAACGGTTTTTCAAGTCCGCCCAGCTCTTGACGTCGTGAACCGCTTCGTACTGGATGAGTTTTTCGAGCAAGGAGGCCGGGCTGTCCCAACTTAACCGGCGAAGCTCCAAAAAGCCCACGTCAAACCAGGTGGAGAACATGTACTCCATCTCCGCATCCAGGGCGAGCAATCGCTTGTCTGACTTCAGCAAGGGCAGAAGTTCGGAACGCATGTCCACCAGGAAGCGAATGCCCTCTGGCAGCACGCTGAAACGCTGTAGCAGCCGCCGCCGAGGCGATACGGTCGATTGCCGCAAGCGCACCTCGGCCACCGCTTCTTCAGGCGTGCCGACGGCAGCCGCGTACTTGGCTTGCGCGGTCTTGGCCCGCACCGGGTCGGCCATGAACTGCTCACTCATCAACAGCCAGCAGTCGTAACGCAAAGACGGGCTGGCTTTGGTGTACCAAATGAGCAAACTGGCCGCCCGCCTGCCGCCTTCGACCTCGCTGATCTTGGGTTCAATGATTTCGCGAAGGTACTTGAAGGTTTTGCGCAGCTCTCGTGGCGACAGCGCTTCGCCGTGGTGCCGCAGCGTGGAGGCCAGGCGATCTGTGGTGCTGCGCATGGCCCGGTCGGTTGCCGTGATGACCTCGCTCGCGTTTTGCGCAATCACCGAGCCTACGGCTTCGCCGTTGCGGGACAATGACGCCGGGGAATCGCCACGCCTGCGGGAGAGCTTGCGAAAGCTCGTCTGCAGCCAACTGGGTGTTTTCAAATCTGCCATGTCAATGCTGACTATACAAGTCTGCCGTGAAAATCAATTTACAGTAGAAAGCCGTGGTCAGTTGGCTGTCTACAATCAGTGGCCTTACCCAATGAAAACTGTCAACAAGTCAGTCCTGATCTGGTACAGCCCCGCTGAAATGTATGCTTTAGTGACGGCGGTGGCTGACTACCCGAAGTTTCTGCCGTGGTGCGATCACACCAAAGTACTCTCGACCGACGATGCCGGCATGACCGCTGAGATCGGCATCGCGTTTGGCGGCATCAAGCAGAATTTCACCACGCGCAATGTCCACGCAGAAAACCAGCAGGTCGTCATCAATCTGGTCAACGGACCGTTCTCGAAGCTCGAAGGCGAGTGGAATTTTTTACCGCTCGGCGATGGAAGCCAGCGCGCGTGCAAGGTGGTGCTGAACTTGAACTATGGCTTTGAGAGCGCCACACTGGCCAAACTGGTTGGCCCGGTGTTCGACAGGATTGCGGGAAGCCTGGTCGATGCTTTTGTGAAGCGGGCGCAGCAGGTGTATGCCTGACAGGCGGATTCAGGTGACTGTGGCTTACTCACCCGCCGCGCGTGAGGTGCATGAGGTTGCGCTGAAGTTGGTTGCGGCGAGTTCTGTGGCTGATGCGCTGTCCGCCAGCGGATTCATGGCGCAGTTCGCCGAGTTAGCGTCAAACCCTTTTACGGTTGGCGTCTGGAACAGAAAAGTTGAACCCAGTCACGTACTCAGAGATCAAGACCGCGTCGAGGTCTATCGCGCGTTGAAGGTCGACCCCAAAGTCGCGCGACGGCAACGTTTTGCCAAGCAGGGTGCAAAAAAAGCGGGCTTGTTTTCTAAATCGCGACCGGGT
>JANOTO010000085.1:0-5111 GCA_031416395.1 Rhodoferax sp.
GAGCTGGATGAAGAGCGCCAGGTGATGACCAAGTGCACGCTGTGCGTTGATCGCATTTATGACGAACACTTGCCCAAAGAAGACCGTAAGCCCGCGTGCGTGAAGGCCTGCCCCACCGGCGCGCGATTGTTTGGTGATGTGAAAGACCCGAACTCCGAGGTCTCCAAAGCGATCCGCGAGCGCGGCGGCTACCCGCTGATGCCCGAGTGGGACACCCAACCCGCCAACCAGTACTTGCCGCGACGCGTCACCCGACAAGTCGAAGGTTGAGCCACCATGCATCCTGCGTTTTCCATCCTATTTTTCACCACCCTGGCGGGTACCGCGCAGGGCTTGATTGTCTTGCTGGCGATTGCCGTGCTCAGCGGAGTAACACTGGGCCATGGTTTCTTGTTGATGGCGGTTGGTTTAGCGGAAGTGCTGCTGATCGCGGGTCTTGCGGCCTCGTTCTTGCACCTGGGCCGCAAAATGCGCGCTTGGCGGGCGGTGCTGATGTGGCGCACCTCGTGGATGTCGCGCGAAGTAATTGTGCTGCCCGCGTTTATTGGCTTAGTGGGCGTCTGGTGGTTGCAGCTGCACAGAGGCTCAATGGCATTGCCAACTTGGGTCTTGCCTGTTCTGCTGATTCTGGGCTCAGCGGCGCTCTGGTATTGCACAGCGATGATCTATGCCTGCCTGCGTTTCATTGAAGAATGGGCTCATCCGCTGACGATCATCAACTTCACCTTGATTGGCCTGTCTTCCGGCCTAGTGTTGGGCTGCGCGCTGGCGGCTTGGTCAGGAGAAGCCCGATTGATGCAAGCCGCCAGCCCGTTCGCGTTGGCATTCACGCTTCTGGCCTGGTTCACCCGCACGCTGGCGCTACGGCGCAACGGTGCAATCAAACACAAGTCAACACTTCAATCAGCAACGGGTATCAAGTCCGCTACGCTGGTGCAAAAGTCCATGGGCATGTCGGCAGGCGCCTTCAATACCCGCGAGTTCTTTCACGGGGCAACTCAGGCGGTGCTCAAAGACGTGAAGCTCTCCTTCATCGTGCTGGCGTTTGCGTTGCCTGCATTGTTGTTGATGTGGGGGGTGTCGATCCAGCAGGGTTGGCTGTTCCTGCTGGCGTGTGTGGTGCAGGCCCCAGGCCTGATTGCCGAGCGCTGGTTTTTCTTCGCGCAGGCCAAGCACCCGCAAAATCTTTACTACCAGACGGTGTCGTAAAGACTATTTGAAGATCACCGTTTTATGCCCGTTGAGCAGCACCCGCCGCTCTGCGTGCCACACCACCGCGCGGGCCAGCACTGAGCTTTCCACATCGCGGCCCATCGCGGTGAGCTGGGCGACATCCATGGCGTGATCGGCACGGGCGGTGCCTTGCTCGATGATCGGGCCTTCATCCAAATCAGCCGTCACGTAATGCGCGGTGGCACCGATGGTTTTCACACCCCGGTCAAACGCCTGCTGGTAGGGCTTGGCGCCTTTGAAGCTGGGTAAAAACGAGTGATGGATGTTGATGGCTTTGCCTGCCAGCGCGCGGCAGGCATCGTTCGAGAGCACCTGCATGTAGCGCGCCAGCACCACGAGCTCTACACCCTCCTGTTTCACTAAATCGAGCAACTTAGCCTCGGCACTGGCTTTGTTGGCGGGGGTGACGGGAATATGGTGAAACGGAATGTCCGCCGCAGCGGCCAGTTGGTAGTAGTCGCGGTGGTTGGACACAATCGCTTTGATCTCCAGCGGCAGCAGGTGCGTGCGGTAGCGAAACAGGAGGTCGTTAAGGCAATGCCCGAGCTTACTCACCATGATGATGGTCGGAACACGATGGTGCGCCGAATGCAGCCCCCAGTTCATCTGCATGGACTCAGCCAGCGGCGAAAACGTCTCGCGCATCTCGACAAGCGCCGTGCCTGGTGGGCAATCAAACCGCATGCGCGCGAAGAATAAGCCCGTGCTCTGGTCGTTGTACTGCGCTGCCTCGGTGATGTTGCCACTGCGGGTGCCCACAAAGCCAGTCACGGCGTGCACGATGCCTGCACGATCCGGGCAGGACAGGGTGAGGATGAATGAATCTGCCACAAGGGTTCTCCTGCGATCAAGGTGGTTAAATCGGTTGCGCTCGCCGAATGGCTAAATAGTCTCTTTTGCCGACAATACGTTGCTATAAAAGGTATATCTACATAGGTATATTTTACGAGAGCTAATGGTAGTTTTTATTCGTAGATCGAGTAAAAATTGAAAAAACTAAAAAAAATTAACTTAGGAGTTAATTCAGGACTTTTCTTTCGGATTTTGACTCAGCGCCAGCCCATTCAAGCAGCCCTGGTTGCCGCGCGATGCGTATCGCGTTTAGACTTCGCGCAGTACTACTTGGGCCACTGGGCGAACTCTATGTGTTTAATGACAAACGTGCGACTTGGCGCGCCGCAGCGGGCCAAGGCTTCATGATCGGCGTTTTGGGCGGCATGGGGCCGTTGGCTACGGCTGATTTCTTCAACAAGGTTATCGCTGCCACATCTGTCACAAGCGAGGAAGACCATGTCCCGTTGCTGATTCAGTCCGACCCCCGCATCCCGCCGCGTCCACCCGCGATTTTGGCGGACGGCACTTCACCTTTGCCGGCGCTCTTGGCAGGGCGTGACCGCTTGATCGCCGCAGGCGCCACGGCCCTGGTCATGCCCTGCAACACCGCACATTACTGGCACGCCGACCTGGTGCGCGATTGCCCTGTGCCGTTTTTGAGCATCGTGGATGCGGTGTTTGACGAGCTGTCCGTGGAGGTGCCAAAGGGCGTCAAAATCGGTCTCATTTCAACCCAAGCCACCATGGCGGCGCAGATTTTTGACAAGCGCTTGCTGGCCCAGGGCTATTCCGTGCTGCTGCCGTCTGATGCCGACATGCAGACGCGTGTGACACCGGCCATCCATTTCGTGAAAGCCAATCACCCCGAGCAAGCTGCACCGCTTCTGGAGGAAGCCATCCGCGGCCTGATCGCGCGCGGTGCCAGCCGTATCATTCTTGCGTGCACGGAAACACCCGTGGCGCTGGAGGCCGTCAAGTCACCCCTGATGGCGCAGTGCATTGACCCCACGGCGGCGCTGGCCAGGCTGTGTGTCGCATGGTGGGCCGGGCACAAAAAAACTTGAAAACATCTTGAAGTGATCTTCAGGTACAGCGGGTACGATGCAGGGCATGAATTCCATCTATCCTGCACTCGCCACGGTGGCCGCCTACCTTGTCGGCTCGCTCTCATTCGCGGTCATCGTCAGCAGCATGATGGGTTTGAACGACCCACGCTCTTACGGCAGTAGGAACCCCGGGGCGACCAATGTGCTGCGCTCGGGCAGCAAGGCCGCAGCCGTCATCACGCTGCTGCTGGATGCGCTCAAGGGCTGGCTGCCGGTCGTTCTGGTGCGCTGGTTTGGCAAGCCGTATGGACTGGAGGAAGGCACGATGGCGATGGTGGGGTTGGCGGCGTTTTTGGGCCACCTCTACCCGGTGTTCTTTCGTTTTCAGGGTGGCAAAGGGGTTGCCACTGCGCTGGGTGTGTTGATGGGTGTTAATGAGTTTTTGGGGCTGGCGGTGTGCGCCAGTTGGCTCATCATCGCGTTTTTCTCGCGTTACTCATCACTGGCTTCTTTGGTCGCGGCTGTTTTTGCGCCGGCCTATTACGTGATAGGTGCAGGCATCGCCTGGTACCTGGAAAAGCCTGTTTTGATGGCGATGGTGGTCATGGCCGCGTTTTTGTTTTGGCGGCATTCGCAAAATATTTCACGCCTGCTCAAGGGGACGGAGTCGAGGCTGGGTGGCAAGAAAGAGGTGCCCAAGTCCAAACGAGCGAATTGAAAGCTATTCTGAATCAGTGTCGCGAAGCGTGCGCGCCCATCTGCAAGATCAAATGATGGTTAATCCGCAAGTTGAGAGCTGACGCCGCCAGGGCCGAGGCAATCTTGGAACCACTAACAGCCGTGCGGTGCAACTGGGGCCGCGAGATGGGTTGACCGTCTTCGTCCACCACGATAGCCACATGCGGCGAGCCAGACTGGGCGGTTCGGCGCATCACCACCGCTACCGCAGCACTCTGCAAACGCACATAGGTGCCCGGCGGGTACAGTCCCACTACGCGCACCAGCGCCTGGCCGACACCGTCGGTCTGCTCTTTGGAACTGGAAATCAGTGAGCGGATCGACTCGGCCGTGCTGCGTCCGGTGCGCGATTTGCGTGGGCTGATCATGGCGGCATAGCGATCCACTGTTCGCAGAATGCGGGCGAGCCGATTGGCGGGCGATATTTGACGAAACGCGCCTTCATCGGTGCGTTCGTCATGATGGCGTGTGACCACATCCAGCCACAGTTCGTCGCCGACATGCAGGTTCGCCAGCATCAGGCCGCCCTTGGTGGTGTGCCCGCGAATCATGTCCATCTGAACCGACGATGGCTTCTCAACCTGGCTGGCCAGATCGTCCTGCATGGCGGTCATGGCAATGTTCATGGTGAGGGCCGCATGCACCAGGCTGTTGCGCTCGGGCGCGCTGACCTTCAGCTCGACCGCCATCAAATGACACAGCACCGCGCACACCAGCGCATGCGAGGCGCTGTAACCCACCGGGGAGTTGGTCGCTAGCTGGAACAGCAGATACAGGCCGACATCGGTGTCGCGCTGCAACAGCGCCTGCATCCAGCGGTCGTATTGCCAGACGCGGAGCTCAAACTCCTGAATGCTGGCGGGACTGGCCAAAATGATGCCAATGCCCGACTCCAAGTCAGACCACAGGCTGAGCAAGTCCTCATATTCGTTTTCGGTTTGAACTGCCACCTGCTTTTTCCCTTGGCCCTATTGCGCTTTGCTTTTTTACGGCTCTTTTCGAGACGTTCAGCGCTTCAACAGCACCATCTGCTCGTTGTTGCGGGTCATCTGAAATCGATTCAAAAAGCTGTTGCCCAGCAGCACATACGGCATCGAGCCGGACGACACCACCCCATCGACATCAAAAACCTCCACGTCACCCACACGCACGCTGGACAATTTGATGCGCCAGCCCATCGCGATTCCGTTGGCGGTAGCCACGCGCACTGGCTGCCCCGCCTGGTAGTTCAAGCCGAGGCGTTTGGCATCTTCCATGCCG
>JANOTO010000086.1:0-4146 GCA_031416395.1 Rhodoferax sp.
CAACGACACCGAACCCGAATACAAAAAAAGCCCACCAACTGATGAGCTTTTTTGAAGGCTTGTTGCCATTAAATTCCGTTGGTCGGAGTACAAGGATTCGAACCTTGGACCCCCTGGTCCCAAACCAGGTGCGCTACCAGACTGCGCCACACTCCGCCAAGCATGCATTATATCAAGCCGCGCGCGACTTGTTGGCTCGGCCATTGTGCCGCGCGCAAATTTTCGCGAAAAACCAGTTCACCAGTGTTAGATACTTGTGCAATGCCCCGCTTCGCAATTCAACTGCCCCAACTTCGGCCCGGCCAGGCGTTTCCGCCCGTGGAGCAAGCCTGGGGGCCAAACTCCCCCGCCTGCGGGCTGCTGGCAGCAGGCGGGCGGTTGGACGTGCCCACCCTCGTGCGCGCCTACAGCAGCGGCATCTTTCCGTGGTTCAGCGAAGGCCAACCGATTTTGTGGTGGAGCACCGATCCGCGCATGGTGCTACAGGTGTCCGAGTTCAAGCTGCGCCGCTCGCTGAAGCAGGCGGTGCAGCGGTTCAGGCGCGATGCGGGTTGCGAGATACGCATTGACAGCGCGTTTGAGCAAGTCATCACCGCTTGCGCGCAAACGCAGCGAGGCGGCGCATTGGGCGGTGAGTCAGGCAACACGTCTGGAACGTGGATCGTGCCAGACATGGTCAAAGCCTATGTCGCCCTGCACCACGCCGGGCTCGCACACAGCGTTGAAACTTGGGTGAATGGCAAACTAGTGGGCGGCTTGTACTGCGTGGCTCTGGGCCGGGCGGTGTTTGGCGAATCGATGTTTTCCGTGCAGACCGATGCCTCCAAAATCGCACTGGCGGCGCTGGTCTGTTTTTGCCGCGTTCATCAAATCAAGATGATTGACTGCCAGCAAAACACCGGGCACCTGGCCTCGCTGGGCGCTGAGGAAATGGCACGTTCGGCATTTTTGGCACACGTCAAAATAAGTGCTGCCCAGCCCGTCCCCGAATGGCATTTTGACGATTTATACTGGCACGAAGTTCTGACTTCCGACACCCAAAAACTGTGACACACCTCAAGGATCTTCCGCTTCAAACCTTGCAGTTTTACGCCACTGCGCCTTACCCGTGCAGCTATTTGCCCAACCGCCAGGCGCGCTCGCAGGTGGCCAGCCCCAGCCATTTGATCAACAACGCGACCTACTCAGATCTGGTGGCGCAGGGCTTTCGGCGCAGCGGCATGTTCACCTACCGGCCCTATTGCGATGGCTGCCAAGCCTGCACGCCGCTTCGCGTGCTGGTGCAAGACTTCAAGCCCAACAAAAGCCAGCGCCGCGCGCAGGCTCAGCATAAAAATTTGCAGGCCCGCGTGCTAAACCTGGGCTATCACTCCGAGCATTACCAACTCTATTTGCGTTACCAAAATGGCCGCCATGCAGGCGGCGGCATGGACGAAGACAGCATTGATCAATACACCCAGTTTTTGCTGCAAAGCCGGGTGAATTCTCGCCTTGTCGAGTTTCATGAAACCCTGCCTGATGGCACGGCGGGTGCGCTCAAAATGGTGTCGATTCTGGACGTTTTGGAGGATGGCATTTCAGCCGTGTACACGTTTTATGAGCCCGACGCGCAGGCTAGCTACGGCACGTATTGCGTGCTGTGGCAACTGGCGCAGGCCAAAACGCTGGGTTTGGCGCATGTGTACCTTGGTTATTGGATCGATGAGAGCCCCAAGATGAGCTACAAGGCCCGCTTTGCGCCGCATCAGGTTTTGAGGGACGAAAACTGGACATCTAACCACCCGTCCACCAACTCATACGCCCACAAGTCTTGAAGCTCGATTTCACAAGGTAAAATGCAGTCTCCCGCGTTCAGGAGGCCTCAATGACAAAAAAAGCCGATACTGGCATCCCCGCAAAGCCCACCGTGCAGGTGATTGAGCGCATGTTCGCGCTGATGGACGTGCTGGCCTCGCGCGAGGACGCCATCTCGCTTAAGGAAATCAGCGAGCGCACGGGCCTGCACCCATCCACCACGCACCGTATCTTGAACGACCTGGCCACAGGCCGTTTTGTCGACCGACCCCAGCCCGGCAGCTATCGGTTGGGCATGCGATTGCTGGAATTGGGCAATCTAGTGAAGGGCCGCTTGAACGTGCGCGATGCAGCGCTGGTGCCGATGCGCGAGCTGCACCGGTTGATCCAGCAGCCCGTCAACTTGAGCATGCGCCAGGGCGATGAGATCGTCTACATTGAGCGCGCCTTCAGCGAGCGCTCGGGCATGCAGGTGGTGCGAGCGATTGGCGGGCGGGCACCGCTGCATTTGACCTCGGTGGGCAAGCTGTTTTTGGCGGCAGATGACCCGCAGCGCATCCGCGCCTATGCCACGCGCACTGGGCTTGCCGGGCAAACCAAAAACAGTATTACCCAGTTGCCCGTGCTGGAGCGCGAACTCTCCAAAGTGCGCCAATACGGCAATGCGAACGATAACGAAGAGCTGGAGCTGGGGGTTCGCTGCATGGCGGCCGGTATTTTTGACGACCAGGCCAAGCTGGTGGCGGGCTTGTCGATCTCTGCGCCCGCCGGCCGCATGGAGGACGCATGGCTGCCCAAATTGCAAGCGACCGCCAATGAAATTTCGGCGACGCTGGGATACCGGGTGGATTCAGTCCAATAAAAAAGGCAGCCGAGGCTGCCTGTCCTTGTTCAAGCCGAAACTTACTTCGGCATGATCACGGTGTCGATGACGTGGATCACGCCATTGTCAGCCACGATGTCGGTCTTGATGACCTTGGCTTTGTCGACCATCACACCGCCGGAGGTAGCAATCGTCATTTCGGAACCCTGTACCGTCTTGACCTTGCCCGCCTTCACATCAGCCGCCATCACTTTGCCGCCCACCACGTGATAGGTGAGCACCGAGGTCAACTTGGCTTTGTCTTTGAGCAATGCGTCCAGGTCAGCCTTGGGGATCTTGGCAAAGGCTTCGTCGGTGGGTGCAAACACGGTGAACGGGCCGGGGCCTTTCAGCGTGTCGATCAGGCCAGCAGCAGTGAGCGCGGCGGCCAGGGTCTTGAAGGTGCCCGCGCCAACGGCGGTATCAACGATGTCTTTGGCTTGGACTGAGAATGCGGCTGTGATGGCCAGCACGGATGCAATAACGGTCTTCTTCATGGGTAGCTCCTAAAGAGTACTGATTCAGTACGGTCACCCAAAATCGGGTGTGAGCGAACTATATAGACTCTTTAGTCACCACAAAGACCGTATGGTATTTAAACGCCCTGTTTGGTAACAGAACGTTAGGGACTCGTGAACAAGTCGATAGTCTTTAACGTTCAAGATCAACGCCCTGGCGGGCCACCTCGCCCTGCAATATGACGGAACATGATGCGGCCTTTGCTCAGGTCGTAAGGGGAAAGTTCGAGCGACACATCGTCACCCGCGATGATGCGGATGTGGTGTTTGCGCATTTTTCCACCGGTGTAGGCGATCAGCTCGTGCCCGTTTTCCAGCGTGACGCGAAAGCGCGAGTCTGGCAACACCTCGTTGACCTTGCCGCGCATCTCAATCAGTTCTTCTTTAGCCATATGTGTCAATAACTCCTGAATTCGGGCCCATCTAGGCAACCCTCCATTATAGAGTCATCGACCCGTACTGTGTTTAAGACTTCTTGGCGACCATCGCGTAGATAAACAGCAGAATCACCGCACCGATCACCGAGGCGATCCAGCCTGCCGCATCGCCCTGCTTGTACAGGCCCAGTGCGGCACCGCCGTAGCTCGCCAGGAACGAGCCCGCCACGCCCAATATCGCGGTCATGATCCAGCCCAGCTTGTCATCGCCAGGTTTTACGGCGCGGGCAATGAAACCGACGATTAGGCCAACGAACAGAGTGGTAAGAATGGACATCATGGTGTTTAGACTCCTATTTTTTAGTGACCGAGAGAAACGCCTGCGCAATATAACTCACAGCACTTCACTCGGAAATCTTCTTGGCGGGCTTGGTCTTCTTGAGCAATCGCTCAGCTTCCATCAATTGCCCCGCAGCCAGCCACTGCGCGAATTCTGCGGGCGTCTCCAGCGTGATCCGCCCCAAAGCACACGCCCTGAAATCAAAAATCACAATCTCGGCCGCCTTCTGCAAGTTGACACGATTGCCCGCCTGAA
>JANOTO010000087.1:0-9144 GCA_031416395.1 Rhodoferax sp.
CTGAGCTGGCCCGATGTCAGCCCTGTCGATATCCTGCGCAATTTTGCCGGGTGGCTGGTGTTCCTGCGGCTTACGCGCTACAGCGCCTTGCAGCGGCTGCGGCTAATTAGGATTGGCGCGTTCAGTCTGGCGGTGCTGGCAGCCCAGCCCGTTTTTGCCAACAACCTGATCCGGCCTTCGCACGTGGCAGGTTGCGTGCTGGCGTTGTTGGTGTTCCCTCTACTCAAAAAGGGCAAGGCCTCCTTGGTAGCGCTGACGCTGGTGCTGGCGGTGTCGATCACCCTGTCTGCATTGATGCCTACAAAGTCACCATCGGCCTCGGGTTTGTTGGCTGAATCGGCGTTCGTGCAAGACTTAAGCTGGATTCCATTCTCCGGCTTTTTGCAGGGCTCCCTGGTGACGAACATTGCGTCACTGATCGAGAAGTGCTTTCTCTACGGCAGTTTGATGTTTTTTCTGCGCTACTTGGGCTGGTCTACTTGGCTATCGATTCTTGTGGTGTGCCCTGCGCTTTTCGCGCTGGAGTGGTTTCAGCAGTGGACTCCAGGGCGCACCTCGGAAATCACAGACCCCGTTCTGGCGCTCTTGCTAGCATGGCTACTGCATACAGTCATGCCGGTAAGACATGGCACGGGATTACGCCAAGCGAGCCCTCGATCTGGCTAACTTAGCTATAATTAGCCAAGTTGATCAATATTCATGAGGCAAACACCATGCAAGTCAATGTTCTGGAAGCCAAAAACCAGCTCTCGCAACTGATTCGTTTGGCACAGGCGGGAGACCAAGTCATCATCGCCAACCGGGGGGCGCCAGTTGCCCAACTCATTCCCGTTCAAGCCGCAACGCAGCCGCTGAACGGGAACTTCTTGGGGTGGCTGGCCAGAAACCCACTGCCCGTGCACGCCCAGCGCACTGCGCGGGAGATTGATGCAACCATAGCCGAAGAGCGTGCGGCATGGGATTGATCTATCTCGATGCCTGCCTGCTGATCTACGCCATAGAGAATCATCCGGTCTGGTTCAACCCGGTGCGCGAAGCCTTATCAAGCCAGCCTGATAACGCGTTCGCGATATCGCCTCTGGTCAAAATGGAATGCTTAGTCAAGCCCATCCGGCAGGGCGACACGGCAATACAGTGGCGGTATGAGGCAGGCATGGCCCAGTTTGCGCAACTGTCGCTGAGCGAAGCGGTGTTTTTGCAAGCCGCGCAACTACGCGCCCGCTTCAACCTCAAAACCCCCGATGCATTGCACTTGGCATGTGCACAGCACCACGGCTGTACCGCGCTGTGGACGAACGATGACCGCCTGGCGCAGGCAGCGCATGGGCTGGCACGGAATGTTCTGCACTGAGTAAATTTTTCGTAAAAATGAATCTGGAGGTTAATTTTATGCCTCAAAGCCGCAAAAACCGTGTTTTTTTGAATGAAATTGGCCTCTAGCTCTCGTACAACATGCATAAAACGCTACTATTATTATAGCAATCAAGCTCTGGAGCAGCGCATTCGGTTTCAATGAGGTTGATCAGTGAGCCTGGTCCCGCGCGAGCGTCAGTGCGCCTTATCCCAATTCGGCCCCACGCCCACCTCGGCCAGCAGTGGCACTTTCAATTCAGCCACACCGGCCATCAAGCGCGGTATCTCGGTTTTCACCCACTCCACCTCCGCCTCAGGCACCTCAAACACCAACTCGTCGTGCACTTGCATGATCATCTTGGTGGCGCGGTGTTCGGTATCCAGCGTGTTTTGCACCTTCACCATCGCCAGCTTGATCAAGTCGGCTGCTGTGCCCTGCATGGGCGCGTTGATGGCGGCTCGCTCCAGCCCTGCCAGCAAGGCGCCTTTGGCATTCAGGATACCTGCAAAGTACAGGCGCCGCCCCAGCACGGTCTCAACATAGCCTTTGGATTTGGCGCTCAGGCGCGTCTCGTCCATGTACTGCTTCACGCCAGGGTAGCGGGCGAAGTATTTTTCGACGAAGTTTTTCGCGGCGGTGTTGTCGATGCTCAACGCCCGCGCCAGGCCATACGCGCTCATGCCGTAGATAAGGCCGAAGTTGATGGTTTTGGCATAGCGGCGCTGCTCACTGCTGACCTGATCGACCGGAACGCCAAACACTTCACTGGCGGTGGCGCGGTGTACGTCCAGCCCGGCGTGGAAGGCTTTCAACAACGACTCATCACCGCTGATGTGCGCCATGATGCGCAGCTCGATCTGGCTGTAATCGGCGCTGGCAATCACGCAGCCAGGCGCGGCCACAAAGGCCTCGCGCACACGCCTGCCCTCTGCCGTGCGGATGGGGATGTTTTGCAGATTGGGGTCGTTGCTGCTCAAGCGGCCCGTCACCGCCACGGCTTGCGCGTAGTGCGTGTGCACGCGGCCTGTGCGCGGCAGCGCGAGCTGCGCCAGCTTGTCGGTGTAAGTGCCCTTGAGCTTGGCCAGGCCCCGGTGCTCCAGAATTTTGGCGGGCAGGGGGAAGTCTTCAGCCAGTTTCTCCAGCACCTCTTCATCGGTACTCGGCGCGCCCGTCGCGGTTTTTTTAACGATGGGCAGGCCGAGTTTGGTGAAAAAGATTTCGCCAATCTGTTTGGGTGAACTCAAGTTAAACGGCTGCCCCGCCAGCGCGTGCGCCTCCACTTCGAGCTGCATCATGCGCTGGCCCAACTCATGGCTTTGCGCCGCCAGCATGGGTGCGTCGATCAGCACGCCGTTGCGCTCGATGCGGTATAGCGCTTCGCTGCTGGCGATTTCCAACTCATAAACCGTGAGCAACTTTGGCAAAACCTGCAACTGTGGCCACAGCGCCAAATGGACATCCAGCGTTTGGTCGGAGTCTTCACACGAATACTCCGCCGCCTTTGCAATGTCCACTTGATTAAAGGTGATCTGGTGCACGCCTTTGCCGCACAGGTCTTCAAAGCTGATGCCGGTTCGCCCCACATGGCGCAGCGCCAGGCTGGATAGGCCGTGCGGTTTGTGCACCTCCAGCACGTAGCTTTGCAGCATGGTGTCGTGCGCATAGCCTTGCACTTCGATGCCGTGGTTGGCGAAGACGTGGCGGTCGTATTTGAAATGCTGGCCCAGCTTCTTTTTCGCCGGGTTTTCCAGCCACGGTTTGAGCTTGCCCAGCACCTCGTCGCGCGGCAACTGCGCGGATGCGCCAGGGTAGTCGTGCGTCAGCGGAATGTAGGCGGCCTCGCCAGGTTTGACGCTGAAGCTGATGCCCACGATCTCGGCGCGCATCTCGTCGATGGAGGTCGTTTCGGTATCCACCGCCACCAACTCCGCAGCTTCAATTTTGGCCAACCAGGTGTCGAAGCTGTCCCACGTTATCACCGTGTCGTAACGGTGCTCGCCTGCACGGCTGCTGGCGGGTGCGGTGGGTTCTGCGGGCGCTTCCGTCTCGTCAAACAAGCCTGGTGCTGATTTCGTCCTGGACTCAGGCTTTGCACCCGAAGCGGGTTCGCCCTCCATCACCGCACCCAAGCTTTTGGCCAAACCCTTGAAGCCGTACTTTTCATAAAACGCCTTCAGCGCCGGGGCATCCTGCCTGCCAACAGCGACGGCATCCAGCGACGGCAGGCCTTCGCAGTAGCCATTCAGGTCACAGTCGGTTTTGACCGTCAAAAGTTGCCGTGCGGTAGGCAGCCAGCCAAGTGCTTTACGCAGGTTCTCGCCCACCACGCCACCGATGTTGTTGGCATCGGCCACCACGGCTTCCAGAGAGCCGTATTGCTGGAGCCACTTGGCCGCGGTTTTTGGGCCAACCTTCTCGACACCCGGCACGTTGTCGACCACATCGCCCACCAGGGTTTGATAGTCGACCATCAAACGCGCCGGCACGCCAAACTCGGCCTCCACACCGGCCAAGTCGCGGCGTTTGCCGTTCATGGTGTCGATCATGGTGATGTGCTTCGTCACCAGTTGCGCGAGGTCTTTGTCGCCGCTGGAGATCACCACGTCAATGCCCTGCGCATCAGCGGCCGCAGCCAGGGTGCCGATCACATCATCAGCCTCTACGCCGGGCACCACCAGCACCTTCCAGCCCAGCAGGCGCACGACCTCGTGGATTGGCTCAATTTGCGAGCGCAGATCGTCCGGCATGGGGGAACGCTGCGCCTTGTATTTGTCGTAAATCTCGTCGCGAAAGGTGGGACCCTTGGCATCAAACACGCAGGCGGCGAACTCGGGGTGCACTTCTTTGCGCAGGCTGGCCAGCATGTTGATCATGATGCGGATGGCCCCGGTTTTTTGCTCGGTGCCATCGGGCAATTGGGTGCTCATGCTGTCACCGCCCGCAAAGAAGGCGCGGTACAGGTAGCTGGAGCCATCGACCAGCAGAAGGGTTTTGGCGGCAGCAGAGTTGGCGGGCGGATTGGAATCAGTCATCACCCCATTTTGCCTCTGATCGAGGGGGCATCGCTGGCTCTACAATCTGCCGATGCGCAACGCAATTCTCACTCTCGCCGCCGCGCTCAGTTTGCCCATTTGGGCCGCACCTTCTTTGGCCCAGACACCGCCCGCACCTGCGACACCTGCCGCAGCGGCCTCGGCGCCCAAGCTGGTGGAGCCTGCCCGCCCCGCTGGGCGCGAACAACTGACCGAGCGCATCGTCATCGACGACGGCGGCGCGCGCATCAACGAGCTGCGCTTTGGTGGCGAGACGCGCAGCATCGCCGTGCAACCCAAAGGCGGCATGCCCGCCTACGATGTGCGCCCCATCAGCGGCGCAGACACTCAAAACACCAGCGGCGCGCGCACCTGGAAAATTTTCGGGTTTTAGCGCGGCGATGGCAGTCTATACACAAGTCTCGTTTGACGAGGCTAGCGTCCTTCTGGATCGTCTGCAACTGGGTCAACTTCAATCGATGGAAGGCTGCTCGGGCGGAATCGAGAACACCAATTACTTCGTGACGACAGATACCGGCGCCTATGTGCTGACGCTGTTTGAACGACTCAGCGCCGAGCAGTTGCCCTTCTATCTGCGCTTAATGAAGCACCTGGCCCAAGGCAGCATCCCGGTGCCTGAGCCAGCGGCGGATGCAAGCGGTGCGCTGATGTACACCGTCAACGGCAAGCCCGCCACGGTGGTCAACCGGCTGCGGGGCAAAAGTGAGCTTGCGCCACAGCCTATTCATTGCGCATCGGTCGGCGTATGGCTTGCCAAAATGCATTTGACGGGCCAAAGTTTTGACTTGCAGCAGCCCAACCTGCGGGCCTTGAATTGGTGGAATGACACGGTGCCCGTCATCCTGCCGTTTCTGCAAGCAAGCCAGCAAAGCCTGATCCAAGGTGAGTTGGCGTATCAAAACCATGTGGCGGAGTCGTCGGTGTATGCCGCTCTGCCGCGCGGCCCCATCCATGCTGATCTGTTTCGAGACAACGTCATGTTTGCCCCCTCGTCAAATGACGGCGACAGCGCGTTGGAGATGACGGGGTTTTTCGATTTTTACTTTGCCGGCGTGGACACCTGGGTGTTCGATCTGGCCGTCTGCCTGAACGACTGGTGTGTGGACTTGGCAACCGGCGCGCCCGACCGCGCCCGCACGCAAGCCTTCGTCGGCGCGTACGAAACCGTTCGCGCGCTTAACGTAGCTGAGCGCAAAGCCCTGCCAGCCATGCTGCGGGCTGCGGCCCTGCGCTTCTGGACATCACGCCTGTGGGATCTGCACTTGCCGCGCGAGGCCAGCGTACTGACGGCGCATGACCCTACCCACTTCGAACGGGTTTTACGCCAACGGCTGCGGTTTGCCGCCTGAATCCACTGCAACCGACCGCGATCTTGTGAAATTTCGCACACAATGCGCGATACGCCTTGCGCAGTGTGCGTCTGATGCAAGCTTCAAGTCGTAAGTCAAACCATAAGTCTCAAGACAACGCGTTCATCCCAAAAAGTTCTTCTAGCACCATGAAACTCAACATCGTTCCGGCCAGCATGGGCTTTCAATGGGTCAAACTCGGCATCAAAACCTTTTTCAAGCAGCCTTTGGCCCTGGCCGGGCTGTTCTTCATGTTCATGGCGGCCATGTCGGTATTGAGCATGGTGCCCATCATCGGTAACTTGGTGGCGTTGGGCTTGCTGCCCGCCGCCACGCTGGGGCTGATGGCGGCCACGAAGGAAGCCACCAAAGGCAAGTTCCCCATGCCGTCCATCCTGATCACTGCCTTTCGTGCCAGCCAGCAACAGATCAAGGCCATGCTGATCCTGGGTGCGGTCTACGCCGTGGGTTTTCTGGTTGTTATGGGTTTCTCGGCCCTGTTTGATGGCGGCAAGTTTGCGCAACTCTATTTGGTAGGCGGCAGCTTGACGCGTGAGACCGTGATGACTCCCGATTTTCAGTCGGCCATGTGGGCCAGCATGGCGTTGTACTTGCCGCTGTCGATGCTGTTTTGGCACGCGCCCGCACTGGTTCACTGGCACCAGTTACCGCCGCTCAAAAGCCTTTTCTTCAGCTTCACAGCCTGCGCGCGCAATTTCGGGGCCTATGTCGTGTTTGGGTTGAGCTGGATGGGTGTCTTCATGGGGGTCGGTGCCGTCATGACAACGGTTGCAGCCCTCATTGGGGGTGCCGCTGCTGCGGGTTCTGTGATGTTCCCCGCCGCCTTATTGCTGGCGGCCATGTTTTTTACGTCCATCTATTTCACGTTTGAGTCCACCTTCGAATCCATCGCCGAAGCCGAACCACCATCGCCCTGACACTTACTCGCAACAAACCGGGAGAACCAGAATGACACAACACATTTTGCAAGGCCGTTCGGAGCACGAAGTGCTCTGGTTTCAGCGCCGCAGCTTCATTACCGCAGCCGCCGCCTGGACAGCCATGGGCGGCTTTGCCAGTGCGCAGGCACAGTCGCGTAGCAACATTGTGGAGCTGAATGGCGACGCCTTCATCAACGGCGAGCGCCTGCAACCGCAGCGCACCATTCAAACAGGCGACAAACTGGAAACCGGACCAAATTCCAGCCTGATCTTCGTGCTGGGTAACGCCTCGTTCCAGGTGCGGCAAAACTCCAATCTGGTTGTTGAACGCGGCGCGTCCTTGAGCTTTGTCAGCGTTTTGCGATTGCTCACGGGCGGTGTCGCCAGCGTGTGGGGCCGCGGCGGCAACCGCCGCATCGTCACACCGACCTTGACAGCAGGAATCCGGGGTACCGGCGTTTACACCGAAGTCCCTGACAACCAGAATGGTCGCAGCTACTTTTGCAACTGCTACGGCACAGTAGACGTGAACGCTGGCGGCGACAGAGCTGTCAGCCGGGCCAGCTATCACCAGTCATTTTGGGCTGAAGTGGAACCCAAAGACGGTCGCTACCTGCGCCCGGCCAAGGCGATTAACCACACCGATGACGAGCTTGAAAATCTGGCGAAACTGATCAATCAGAGGACCGCATGGCAAATTGCGGGTCGTAAAGGCACCATGGATGGATCTGGCTACATGGAAGGCCAGGCGGCCCAACCGCACCCGGCAACGATGCCGCAGAAATAAGCCTTGTTGCGCACTTTAATCAAGGCACCGGTACCAGTTTGGCAATACTCAACGCCAGCCACTTAACGCCGTGGCGCGGAAAACTCACCTGCGCGCGCGCATCGCTGCCCGCGCCTTCCAGCATCAACACCGTGCCTTCGCCAAACTTGGTGTGGAACACTTTCATGTGGATGCGAAGGTCGTAGCCGATGTCCTTTTGCACCGGCACGGTAGATACCGCGCGATCCTCCCCACCAAAGCCCCCAAACGTGGTGCCTGCGGTGCGGCCTGAGCTGTACTTGGATTGCTTGGGCGTGATCCACTTCAGCGCCTCTTCGGGCAGCTCGTCAAAAAAGCGGCTCTTCATGTTGTAGCGCGTCTGCCCGTGCAGCATGCGCGTTTGCGAGTGGGTCAGGTAAAGGCGCTTGCGGGCGCGGGTGATGGCGACATACATCAGGCGGCGCTCTTCCTCCAGACCGTCGCGATCGCTCATGGAGTTCTCGTGCGGGAACAGGCCCTCCTCCATGCCGGTGATGAAGACGCAATCAAACTCCAGACCCTTGCTCGAATGCACCGTCATGAGCTGAATCGCGTCTTGCCCGGACTTGGCCTGGTTGTCACCCGACTCCAGCGCGGCATGCGTTAAAAATGCGGCCAGAGGCGAGAGGGTTTCGCCCGTGTCGGCGTCTGGGGCCACTTCTTCGAGCATCGGCAAGTTGGGATCAATGCCCTGGCTCACCGGGGACTGAGTCAGCGGTTGGCCGAGTTCATCAACCGGCAATGCCACCGCATCGCGTCCAAAGCCTTCCTGGGTCACAAAACTCTCAGCGGCGTTGACCAGTTCTTCCAAATTCTCGATGCGATCAGCGCCTTCGCGGTCAGCCTTGTAGTGCTCGATCAAGCCGCTGTGATCCAGCACCAGTTCGATGATCTCGCGCAGTGTCATCGCGGCAGTCTGTTCGCGTAGCACATCCAGCTTGGCAACGAACGCGCCGATATTGGCACCGGCCTTACCCGTCAACGCGCTGACCGCATCGTGCAACGAGCAGCCCGCAGCGCGCGCCATATCCTGCAACTGCTCGATGCTGCGCGCACCAATGCCGCGCGGCGGAAAGTTCACAACACGCATGAAGCTGGTGTCGTCGTTGGGGTTCTCCAACACGCGCAGATAGGCCAGCGCGTGCTTGATCTCGGCCCGCTCAAAGAACCTTAGGCCGCCGTAAACTTTGTAGGGCAAGGCAGCGTTGAACAGTGCCGTCTCGATCACGCGACTTTGCGCGTTGCTGCGGTACAGAACAGCGATCTCCTGCCTGGGCACATCTTCCCGCACGAGCTGCTTCATCTCATCAACCATCCACTGCGCCTCGGCAAAATCGCTCACGGCCTCGTACACGCGCACGGGTTCGCCCGGGCCTTGGTCTGTGCGAAGGTTTTTGCCCAGACGCTTGTCGTTGTGGCTGATCAGCGCGTTGGCAGAGTCCAGAATGTTGCTGCCGCTTCGGTAGTTTTGCTCCAGCTTGATCTGGTGCTGCACCTTGAACTCGCGAACGAAATCGGCCATGTTGCCTACGCGCGCCCCGCGAAAGGCATAGATGCTCTGGTCGTCATCACCGACAGCCAGCACGCTGCCGGTCGGGTTGAAAACTGCCTGCTCCAGCCCCAGACCACCCGCAGCATGCGC
>JANOTO010000088.1:0-7497 GCA_031416395.1 Rhodoferax sp.
CCATACCCGTCGTTCACGATATTTTGACAGCCTACCCGCAAGCGCAGATTGACTGGGTCGTCGAGGAGGCATTTGCGCCGCTGGTGGAGCGCGTCAAAGGATTACTTCGCGTGGTGCCGATCGGCGAGCGGCGTTGGCGCAAATCAAAACGTGACCCAACCACGCGCCGCGAGAAGGCAGCATTCATCCAGCACCTTCAAAGTGAAACCTACGACGCGGTGATTGATTTTCAGGGCCTGATCAAGTCTGCCTTGGTGGCGCGTCAGGCCCGCATCACGCCAACGGGATTTCGTACCACCTATGCCAACGCCAGCGAGGCGTGCAGCTACGAATGGCCGGTGCGCTGGCTGCTGGATCGCAGCGTGCCTATGCCCAAACGCATTCATGCGGTGGCGCGGTATCGAAGGCTGGCGGCTTTGGCGCTGGGCTATGAATTGCGAGAGCCTCCAGTCTATCGGCTGGTGCACGGTGAGCTTGCAAACCCACAACGCACGGTCGTCTTTGCCCATGGCACGACTCGCGCGGACAACGAATGGCCCGAGGCCGATTGGTGCAAGCTCGGCCAGCGGTTAATTACAGATGGTTTTCAAATCGCACTACCCCAAAGCGGCACGCACGAACTTGAGCTGGCGCAGCGCCTCGCCAGTGCACTGGGCCCCGCAGCAAGCGTCTGGCCAGCGATGGACCTCGCCCAGGTGCTCGATCACATGGCCCAGGCCGTGGGCGTGATCGGCGTGGACTCCGGCTTGAGTCACATGGCCGTGGCGCTTGATTTGCCGCACGTGCAAATCTTCAGCCAACCGCGTGCCTGGCGAGCGGGGCCGGTTGGGCAGTTGCATCAAGTGGCTGTGGGCGGTGATGCGCCGCCTAGCGTCGATACCGTGTGGCAGGCTTGGCGCGATGTGGTGGCTGCCAAGTTGAAGATCACGGCATGATCCGCCAAATCTATTCGCTGTTCATGCGCCTTGCGCAGCCCTTCGTGCGCGCGCGCCTGAAGCGCCGGGGCGCGCTGGAGTCCGGTTATCTGCTGGCAATGGACGAGCGCTTTGGCCGCTATTCAACGTCTGACAATCCTCAGCAGTCGATGGCGGGCTGCGTGTGGATTCACGCGGTCTCGCTGGGCGAAACCCGCGCGGCGGCGATTTTGATTGGCGCCTTGCGTGCGCGCCTGCCCGGCATGCGCCTGCTGCTCACACATGGCACCGCCACCGGGCGCGAGGAAGGCGCCAAGCTTTTGCAGGCGGGTGACCTGCAAGTCTGGCAACCGTGGGACACACCCGAGGCTGTGGCGCGGTTCCTTGCACACTTCAAGCCGCGCATCGGCATCTTGATGGAGACCGAGGTGTGGCCCAACCTGGTGGCGACCTGCAAGGCGTTGAAGGTGCCGGTGGTGCTGGCCAATGCGCGCATGAGCGGTAAGTCGCTTGGCACCTCGCTCAAGCTTAAGTGGCTGTCACGCCCCGCATACAGTGCGCTGACCGCCGTGTGGGCGCAGACGCAGGCCGACGCCAGCCGACTGTGGCAGCTCGGCGCGCCAGTTCAAGGTGTGTTTGGCAATATCAAGTTTGATGCCACGCCGGATGTTGACCAGTTGGCGCAGGGACGCCTCTGGCACAAGGCCCTGCGGCTGCCAGTGGTGATGCTGGCTGTGTCCCGCGAAGGTGAAGAGGCGCAGTTGCTGGAGATTTTACGAGGTCAATTGACTGGTGCGGCTCCCAAAATGGCCAGCCACATTCAATGGATGATCGTGCCGCGCCACCCGCAGCGCTTCGATGAAGTGGCTGGGTTGATCGAAGCGGGCGGCTTCAAAGTATCGCGTCGCAGTCAGTGGTCAGACGGTCCGCATCAAGCGGCAGGTGCTGCGTTGCTCCACATCTGGCTGGGTGACACCATGGGCGAGATGCCGCTTTACTACGGCCTGGCGGATGCGGCGCTGTTGGGCGGCAGTTTCGAGAAACTCGGTGGCCAAAATTTGATTGAAGCGGCCGCCTGCGGCTGCCCGGTGATCATGGGGCCGCACACCTTCAACTTTGCCGAGGCCGCCTCGCTTGCCAACGCAGCGGGTGCCGCCCAGCGCGTACCAACACTGGCACGCGGCGTGGTGGCCGCGTGTGAGACGGTGCTGGATGCGCAAAGCCTGAGCGCCTCGCGCCACAATGCCCTGGCCTTTGCGCAGGCCCATCGCGGTTCGGCTGATCTGCTGGCGGCGGCCATTGAGGATCTGTTGAGGAAGACTGTTGAACGATAATGCTATTTAATAAATAGCATTGTATGCACATTATCTGGGAGCCAGAGGCCGAAAATTGTTAGTTTCTCTCGTTTTTGAATCTGAGAATTGGTAAAATTAACCTCAGAGTTAATTTTAAGTCACTTCATCAACAGCGCATTGATGCCCTGCAAGTCTTCGGCTTTCAACGTGCCATTGGCCTGACGAAGCTTCAGGCTGCCCACCAGCACGTCGTAGCGGGCTTTGGCCAGATCGCGCTTGGTTTGGAACAACTGGCTTTGCGCGTTGAGCACGTCAATGTTGATGCGCACACCCACCTGGTAGCCCAGTTTGTTGGCATCCAGCGCGCTTTGGCTGGAGGCCTCGGCCGCTTCAAACGCCTTGACCTGGCCCTGGCCCGACAGCAGGCCGTAATAGGTGGCACGGGTGGCCTGTGACACGGCGCGGCGCGCGCCTTCGAGGTCGCTGCGTGACTTTTCTTCGAGCGCCAGCGTTTCCTTGATGCGGTTTTGCACCAAGCCGCCGGTGTACAGCGGCATGTTGAAGTTCACACCCACGGTGCCAGAGCCGACCCATGAACCCACTGAGGACACACTGCTGCCTTCATTGCGGATTCCATCAATTTTGCCAACCAGATCCAGCGTGGGCTTGTCGCCGGTGCGAGCCTTTTCGGTCTCCAAAATCGCCACATCCAGCCCGGTTTGCGCCAAGCGTACGCTGGGGTGATCTTCCTGTGCCTGTAGCACCCAGGCATTGACGTCGGCGGGGGATACCGGGGGCAGCACCAGCGGTAACGCAACTGCTTTGGGCTCGGTGCTGTTCTTACCCACCACTTGATCTAGCGTCAGTCGTTTGACGCGCAGGTCGTTCTCGGCCGCGATTTCCTGGGCGATCACCAGGTCAAAGCGGGCCTGCGCCTCGCGTGTGTCGGTGATGGTCGAGGTGCCCACTTCAAAATTGCGTTTGGCGGAGGCAAGTTGCTCGGCTACGGCAGCCTTCTGTGCGCGCACGAAAGTCAAACTGTCTTGCGAGGCCAGCACGTCAAAGTAGGCTTGAGCCACGCGCACCACCAAGTCCTGTTCCACCAGGGCCAACTGCGCCTGCGCCTGGGTGATGGATTTGCCCGCCAGATCAACGTTGACCCGATTGACGGGCGCGTACAGCGAGTAGGAGCCATTGACCGCTGCGTTGGCTGCCCCAAAGCCACGGTCTGATTTTGGCCCTTGATCCGGCGCCACAGTCAGATAGGTGGTTGACACGCCAGCCGCCAGCCCTAGCTTGGGCAAGAACGCGGCGCGGGCCTGATCCACCTTGTATTGATTCGCATCGAGCTGCGCCTTGGCCGACTGAAAGGCCGAGTCAAATCCGCGTGCGGCCTCGTACAGGTCGAGCAGGTTTTGCGCGTGGACGGGCATGGCGAAAGCCGCAGCACACGCGGTGGCAAGTGGGGCAAGGTGGCGCAAGAGGGTCATGGGTAACTTAGGTAGTAAAGACGGGTCAGGTGCATTGTGCGGAGTTATTGGTCATTCCAGAAAAAAATCAGTAACGAGCAACCGTCGGGTCAAGCTCATCCGACCAGGCCGCTACACCGCCTGCTATGTTGGCCACATGCTCAAACCCTTTTGCTGCCAGAAAGGCAGCCACCCGCTGGCTGCGAATGCCGTGGTGGCACAGGCAGGCAATGGGCTGGCTCGGGTCAAGCTCGGCCAGGCGCGTGGTGATTTCGCCCATCGGGATCGCCCTCAGCGAAAAGCCGTCGGGAGTGATTGGGGCGATTTGCAGCTCAACCGGCTCGCGCACGTCCAGCATGACCGCCGCGCCGTGCTGGGCGGATGCCTGCAGCCAGGCGGCGAGTTGCGCGGGACGGATTTGTGGGATCACTGGATTCAAAAAACGAAGCTCGAGCGTTCGGCAAAGTTGACCAGCCGTGGCGCAACGGTGTCCCAGGGATGCGCCGTGCGGCATTCAGTTTCGCTCACGCGGGTGACGAAAGTGGCGCGCATCATGGGTTCGTCGCCCACGATAGCGCCCAGCCTGCCGCCGACTTTGAGAGCCGCCAGCAGCGCCGAAGGCACGTCGGCGACGGAGCCGCTGAGCACGATGACGTCAAACGGGCCTTCCACCGGCACACCCTTGGCGCCATCCGCGTGGCGTACTTCGGCATTGTGAATGCCGGCCTTTTGCAGGTTGGCGCGCGCCGTGGCCACCAGATCGGCATTGATTTCAAGCGATATCACCCGCTGCGCGCGGTGCGCCAACAGCGCGGCCATGTAGCCGCTGCCCGCACCAATCTCCAGTACTTTCTCGTGCTTTTGCACCGCCAGGTCTTGCAACATGCGGGCCTCTACGCGTGGGGCCAGCATGACTTGACCGCCTGACAAAGGAACCTCCATGTCCACAAAAGCCAGCGCCTTGTGCGCCAGCGGCATAAAGTCTTCACGCTTGACCAAGGCCAGCAGGTGCAGTACGGTGGTATCCAGCACATCCCACGGGCGGATTTGCTGCTCAATCATGTTGAAGCGGGCGAGTTCGAGGTTCATGGTGGTGCAGCAGTGAGGGTCAGATTCAGGCTAAGTCGGTGATTTTAGTGCCTCAACATGCCTTGCTTTGCCAGTGAACAAGCGCTTGAACCAATCGGCCAGATCGTCCATGTAGCAATACACCACGGGCACCACCACCAGGGTCAGCAAGGACGAGGTGATCACCCCGCCAATCACGGCCTGACCCATCGGCGCGCGCATCTCGGAGCCTTCCGTCAACGCAAAGGCCAGCGGCACCATGCCGAAGATCATGGCCAGCGTGGTCATCAAGATGGGCCGCAGGCGCACGCGGGCCGCTAGCAGCAGCGCGTCGTTGCGCGACAGGCCGGGCACTTCATGACCCTCATCGTTAAGGTGCGGCTCGCGCGAGCGAATCGCAAAGTCCACCAACAGAATAGCGTTCTTCGTGACCAAACCCATCAGCATCACCACGCCAATCACCGAGAACATCGACAGCGTTGAGTTAAACATCATCAGCGCCAACACCACGCCAATCAAGGTGAGAGGCAGCGCCGTCATCAAGGCCAGCGGCTGCAAAAAGCTTTTGAACTGACTGGCCAGGATCATGTAGATGAAGACGATGGCCAGAATCAGCGCCGAGATGGCGTAGCCAAAGGCCTCGGCCATGTCCTTGGTGGAGCCGCTGAACTGGTAGCTGTAACCCGGTGGCATAACGATGGTGTCCATGGCGGTTTTGATGTCGGCAGATACCTCACCCGCCGATCGACCCGATACGTTGCCGCTGATCGACACCTCGCGCGTCAAATCGCGGCGGTTGATCTGGTTCGGCCCCGTGGATTCGCGCACGCTGGCCACCTGGTTCAGCCGCACGATGCGCGGGCTTCCGTCGGCATTGCTGCCCACGGTGAAGGGCACGCGCTCCATGTCCTGTACAGAGTTGCGCGCACTGGGGGCCAGGCGCACGTTGACGTCGTAGGTCTGGTCATCCGGCGCGCGCCAGTTGCCCACGGTTTGGCCCGCCACCAGGGTACGCAGCGCGGTGCCGATCTGGGCGACGGACAGGCCCGCGTCAGAGGCCACATCCCGCTTGACTTGCACGTCCAGCGTCGGCTTGTTGGGCTTGACGCTGGAGTCCACATCCACCAGCCCGGATACGCTGCTAATTTTGGCCAATGCCTGTTGCGCCAGGCGTTCCAGCTCAAGCGTGTCGGCCCCTTTGATCGAAAACAGGATCTGCTTTTGTCCGCCCACCGCATCCAGCAGGCCAACGTGCGTGACGGTGATACCTGGCACCTGCTTTAAGCGCGCGCGCAGCACGGTGGACATCGCATCCACACTGATACTTCGATCTTTGCGGTCTACCAGCCGGATGTAGACACTCGCATAAATTTTGCCCTGGGCGTTGCCGGTATTGATGGTGGTCAAGGTGTAGCGCACCTCGGGAAACTCACGAATGATGTTCTCCACCTGGCGCGCCTTGGCCTCCGTCACTTCCAGCGATGAGCCAACCGGCGTGTTGAACGACAGCGAGGTCTCCGAAAAGTCCCCCTTGGGCACAAATTCCGTACCCAACAGCGGCACCATGAAAATACTGCCGACAAAAATCGCCACCGCCAAGCCGACCGTCGCCAGTTTGTGCTTAAGCGACCAGCGCAAAATGTTTTGATAGCTGTTGGCAAGCGACTCGGTGGCGCGGTCAAACCAGCCGGTCACGCGGCCAATGGTTTTGTCATACAGCGTGATGGGTGCGCCATGTTTGCCATGGGCAGCAATGCTCGGGTCATGCCAAACGCTGGAGAGCATCGGGTCCAGCGTGAAGCTGACAAACATCGAAATCAACACAGCCGCCACGATGGTGATGCCAAACTCATGGAAAAACTTGCCAATGATGCCGCCCATGAAGCCAATCGGTAAAAACACCGCCACGATTGACAGTGTTGTCGCCAGCACGGCCAGCCCAATCTCCTGCGTGCCGTCCAGCGAGGCCTGGTAGGGCGTTTTACCCATTTGCACGTGTCGCACGATGTTCTCGCGCACCACGATGGCATCGTCAATCAGCAGGCCCACGCACAGGCTCAGCGCCATCAGCGTGATCATGTTGATGGTGAAGCCAAACAGGTTCATGAATAAGAAGGTGCCGATGATGGCGATAGGCAGCGTCAAGCCGGTAATGACGGTGGAGCGCCACGAATTCAAAAACAGAAAGACGATCAGCACGGTGAGCAAAGCCCCTTCAATCAGCGTGCGGCGCACGTTGTTGACCGATACGCGAATCTGGCGTGAGCCATCGGTGATCTGCTCCAGCCGCACGCCGGGGGGCAGGTTCTTTTGCATCTCGGCCATGGCTTTTTGCAGGCCATCGACCACGGCGATGGTGTTTTCGTCCTGCGACTTTTGCACACTGAGCAGCAAGGTGCGTTGGCCGTTGTACAACGCCAGGTTTTCGACTTCCTGCGCGCCGTCGGCCACGCGGGCGACCTGGTCCAACCGCACGGGCGCGCTTTGGGTGCCCTGCGCGGCTTTGCGCGTCACGATGATCTTGCCAAAGTCTTCCGGGCGCTGCATACGCGCTTCAATCTGGATCACGCGCTCTTGCTCGGCGGAGCGAATCGCACCCACCGGCAAGTCCTGGTTCTCACTGCGCACGGCGGCCACCACTTGGTCTGGCGTGATGCCCAAGGCCTCCAGTGCCTGCGGGTTCAGATAAATATTAATCTCACGCTTGGTGCCGCCCACCACGGTCACAGAGCCCACACCGCGCACATTCTC
>JANOTO010000089.1:0-6802 GCA_031416395.1 Rhodoferax sp.
TCGCCTTGCCAGGCGATCAAGTCGCTGCGCCACACCCACGCACCTTCGCCTTGCAAAATGCGCTGGGCCATGGACTGCGCATCCAGCGCCTGCGGTGGCGACAGCTCAAACTCGCGCGCTGCGGCCTCTCGGCTGCCCTCGCTGGCATCGCCCCATTCCAGCAGGCGGTGCATGGCTTTGCCCACGCGGGAACTGGCTGAATCGAAATTGTCATCGGCATCGTCAAAAGCGGCAGTGCTTGTTGGTGATTCAATCGCTCTGGCGCTTATCGTCAAAACGGGCAATTCGGGCAACATAAACGGAGCTTCAGAAGTGATCAAGCTGGCATCGCTTGGCAAACTCCCATGCTCCAGGGCGTTCTCCGATACCCCCTCCAGGTCACTCAATCGCGTCCACCAGCTTTGCGCGTTCGGCTGCGCAGGTTCAATGCTGGACAACGCCAAGCCCAGCCGGGCGCGAGTCATCGCCACATACAGCGTGTTCATCTCTTCACGCTGGCGCTGGGCCACTTCAAGTTCAAGCGTCAGCACGGCGCATGCGGGTGGGCTGCTTTCGCTGGCCAAAAAGACAAACTTGCGTGGCGCGGCAGATTCACCGGGCCAATCGACCAGCACGCCCATGGTGTCGGGGTTGCGCTCTTTGGTGTCGGTATCGAGCAGCAGCACGACATCGGCCTCCAGGCCTTTGGCACCGTGGATGGTGAGCAGCCGCACAGCAGTCTCCACCACCGCTGCGGGTGCCTTCACGCCACCCGCCTTAAGCGCACGCACAAAGCCATAGGGCGTCACAAACCGGCCGCCGCCCAATTGCAGCGATACGCTGAGCAAGGTGTGCAAGTTACTCAGAACAGCAGCACGTTGCACCGCCGGCACTCGGGTGGAAAATCGCGCTAACACGTCGCCATCGTCAAAGATGGCCTGCAAGGCATCATGCGGCGGCAACTGATCTACCCAGACTTTCCAGCGTGCAAGCGACGCGGCGATGCTCTTCAAGTCATCGCTTGGCAACTCCTGCTTTTGCAGCAACTCATACCATGTACCACCCTCTTGCCGCTGCTGCACTGCCAACTGCACCAGCACCTCATCACCCAGCGCAAACAGCGGCGACTTCAGCACGCGCGCCAACGACAAGTCATGCTGCGGCGACACCAGCACATCCAGCAGGGCCACGATGTCCTGCACTTCGCAGCAATCCGCCAACTCGGTGTTTTCGCCAATCTGCGCAGCGATGTGTAATTTGCGAAGCTCGTCTTGCAGCGGGGCCAGGCCGGCACGCTTGCGCGATAGCGCCATGATGTCCTGCGGCCTCATACCGCTTGCAATATGCCCTGCAATCCAGCGGGCGGCTTGGCGTGCCTCGAGCGTGCGCAGGGTTTCTTCGGGCAGAACCTGGGGCTCGGTCAAGCTGTCGCGCCATTGGCCTTCTGGCCGCTGGGAACCACCCGCGTCTGCTGCGTCTCTTGAAATGGTCGGCAACCGGCTCACCCAACCTGTCTTTGTCGCGCTGGTGGTGTGCACTCGAAAGCCCTCAAACTCGCCCGTCTCCTGGGCGGCCAGCATCACGGTATTGACCGTGTTGATGACCTCGCGCGCATTGCGTCGGGTGTGATCGCAACTGAGCAAATCGCCCTCTAGCCCCTCGCGTACGAAGGTCTGCGCGGCCCTGAACACCTGCGGCTCCGCGCGGCGAAAGCGGTAGATGCTCTGCTTGGGGTCGCCCACCAAAAACACGCTGGGTGCACTGCCGCCGCCACCACTGCCTGCGTAGCTTCCCAGCCACGACAGTAGCGCCTGCCATTGCAACGGGTTGGTGTCTTGAAACTCATCAATCAGCAAGTGCTTGACTTGCGTATCCAGGCGCTGCTGCACCCAGCCTGACAGCACGGCATCACCCAGCATGAAACGCGCCGCACGCTCCACATCATTCATGTCCACCCAGCCGCGTGCGCGTTTGAGCGCGGCATACTCCGCAATCAACAGGCGGGTGAGCCGCGCCATGCGCATCTGGTGTTGCCAGGCCGTGTGCTGGTTGATCACTTCCACGGCCTTCAGCACCTGCGCCTGCGCCTCACGCACGATAGCAATACCGACGATCTTTTCACCGAACTTGCGTGCGGTGCCCGCCACGGTCAGCAGAGCGTTGAAGGCGCGTGGCAAATTGCGCACGGCAAGCGAGGCCTCCAGTTCAACGCCTGCTGCCGCGAAGGTCGGCGCACTGGCACCGCCCAGAGCCCTCGCAGCGGCGTACAGAAGCTGGAGGTTATTGGCGTTGTCCAGCAAGTAGTCTTCAGGCTCTGCGCACGAAGCAAACTCTGGAAACTGCTTTGAGAAATGAAGGACGGATGCGTCCACCACACCCTGCGCATCTGCCAATGCAAACTCAACCCGCTTGTCCAGTGCGGTCTGCACAGCTTTCTCAGCCTGGTATCTGCCGTGGTGAAACACCAATGCCGAAAAGTCAGCGCGAAGTACAGCGTTGTCAGCAAGCGTTGCATAAAAGTGCCGCAGCACGAGCGCCTTGGGCGCGGAGTCGTCTTCCAGCAATTCATAGCCAATCGGCAGTTCAAGCTGCTGCAAGACGGCCAGAGGTGCAGTGCGCAACAGCGCGGCGAACCAACTGTGAAACGTTCTGATTTGCACTTGACGTTCGCAGTCCAGCGTGCTTTGGTACAAACCTGAGAGCGCGCGAATCAAGTTTGCGTGGATCTGCAGTTCGTCACCGGTTCCCCTGCCAGGTGCTTGAATGCCGCGCGTTGCAAGCTCGTGAGCCAGAGCTTCAGGGCTGGCCTTGGCAAATTGCGCCAGCCACTCCTGCAAGCGCCCGCGCATCTCGGCTGCGGCGCGTTTGGTGAAGGTGATGGCCAGAATCTCGTGCGGCTGTACGCCAAGCTTGCCTGTCAGCGGGTCAACGCCCTCTAGGAGGGCGCGCACGATGCGTGACACCAGCATCCAGGTCTTGCCGGCACCCGCGCAAGCTTCCACAGCTACGTTGCGGCGCGGGTTGCACGCGATGGCGTAAAACGCATCAGCACTGACTGGCTGGCCGTTGCACTCGTACGCGGCTGCACCGTCTACAACCGATGAAGGGGTGGGTGCGGTCATGACACCGTCCAAAAATCTTTGCGGCACAGCCCCCGCGCAGCGCAGAAGTCGCAGGCTTTGCCCTCGCCCAGCGCAGGCAGTGGCTCGCCTGCACCAATGCGCGTGATGTCGTCCAGAATGCCCTGTACTAACTGATCACGCTGGTCGACAACATGGTGTTGGTCATACGTCTTGGTCGCCTCTTTTTCGCCCAGGTTGACATACGCTGCCGCCAACGTGTCGTGGGGCAACAGCGCGGCATAAAAGGCCAGTTGGGTATCTTCGGCATCGGATTTGATGCGCTGCGACGTGACCGCGCGGCCCTCGGTTTTGTAATCAATCACCTGCACGCTGCCGTCGGGCAGTTGGTCTATACGGTCAATCTTGCCGACCAGGGTTAAGCCGCCCAGCGGCATCTCAGACCAGACTTCGCCTTCGGTATAAACGGCACCCTTTTGCTCCTGCTCTGCAAGCCAAACCAAATAGCCGTCGCGCACACGCGGCCAACTGGCGGCAAACGGCAGAAACTCGGCATCCGACAAGCCCAACTGCTTGGTTGCTCGAGCCGCCGCCGCGTTGATCAACGCTTCACGCGTCTTCACATCGGGTGTTGGCGCAACTTTCAAATCGTCGTGAAAAAGCTTGAGCAGGCTGTGCAGCCAGTTGCCAAAGTCGCGCTTGCTCAAGCCAGCATCCAGCTCGTCCATCTCTTGCAGCTTGAGCTGGCGCAGCGCAAAAAATCGGTAGGGGCACCGGCGCAAGTCTTCATAAGCGCTGGAGGACAGACGTGACACCGGCAGCGCATCGGCCTGCGGCTTTGGCATCGATAGAGGTTGGGGCACGACCTCGCGCAACGACCTAGGATCTTGGCTCAGCTCATAGCTGTCTTTGAGCAAAAGGGACTGCACCAAAGGGCTTGGCATCAACCGCTCACCTGCTTCGCTGCTACGCCACAGCAGGTCAACATGGGGCGACTGAAGCGCGTTGTGCCAAGCCTCGTCCAAGGCATTCGCCAGCGCTTCTCGCGACGGCAAACCCAATAGCTGGCGTTGCGCCGCCGTCCACTGGCCGGGTGGCTCGGTAGCCAGCGTCAGGCTGCCCTCATCGCAGCCTGGTATCACGACGACGCGCAGGCTACGGCCCAGCAGTTGGCTTAGAGGCAGTATTACCACCTGCTCCTGCGCGGGATGCACCGGGTCGAAGCTTGCGGCCTCCAGCGCTTGCGTGACCCAAGCCGTGAAGCTAGCGAGCGATAGTAGGCCGGTGAATGCAGCGAAATCGGCTTCGTTGCCCGCACCAAGGCGCAGCGTCTTCACAACCGCCTGCCCCGCCACATCGGAGGTCAACTGCGACCACTGCCCGCTTTGTTGGAGCGCTATGCGGGTGTGCACGAGCCAGTCCGACAAACTGCGGCTGTGCGCGAGCGTGGCGCGAAGCGCGTCCGCCGGGGCGACCTGCGCGCGGGCCTGCACGGCGGCCTCGGGCAAGGCCTGCAGCGCACGCTGCCAGTCGCGAACGCCTTCTTTGCGCCACACCGTTTCTGCAGTGGCCACTGCGGCCAGGGAAATGCTGGGCGAGTTCTTCAGCCAATCCAGCACGTCATCGGTAGAAGCATCAAAGCGGCATGCACGCAGCAGCCCCATCAGCGTGGCTGCGGCGCGGGTGGTCGACAGCTTCCAGCCGGTCTCGTCGCGCACTTGCACGCCACGTTCGCCCAGCATGGCGCTGATGCGGCGCGTCAGCATGCGGTCGATTGCCACCAAGGCGATGGGGCCTTGGCCCTCGTTCAGGTGCGCGAGCACGCAGGCGGCGGCGCTTTGGGCTTCGTCTTGCGCATCCTGGCGTTGGTAGAGCGCAAGGCGGCTCATGCGGTGTGCGGACTCCGAGTTCAACGATGAGGGAACGAGCGACAGGCTAAGCCCTCGCTCACCCATACCCATTAGCAGCGCCTGACTTAAGGGGTCGATCTGAAACCCTGAAAGCACAACCAGCAAATCGGGGCGCTGGTTGAACAACGCGTCGCTTGGGTAACCCGAATTGGCGGCCCACGCCAGCGCAATGCGGCCAATGGCCGCTTCCAGTGCCAGGATCGGCGAATCCATCGCAGCGCCCAAGTCGCCGTTCAACCGGGCTCCCCATGCGCCACGTTGGTCTGGGGGAATGGCTGATGCGATACCGCCCAAGCTCCAGGCTGCCTCCACTAAACGCGGCACCAACGCGTCGTGGTGATCCTTTAGGCCCGTACGCGCCAGCAACTGGCTGGCGGTAAGCCAATCCATGCCTGCGTCCCGATGGATATCGCCCGCCTCGCCACAGCGCGCGCGCCGGGTCGATGCCCAATTTTGGGTGGTTTCAAACCGGGGAACAAAGGATGCACCAGGCGCAGACAGTCCCCACGCACGGCGGCCTTCGTCCATGAGCTGCGCATAAGGCACGAGTATCACAGTACGGCTGGGGTGGGCGCTGAGCCGGGCCATCTCGTATCGGATTTGCGTGAGCAAAGCCTGCCACACAGCTTCGCAATGATGGGCTTTTTCTATCGCACTCATAGGGGTTATTCAACACGGCAGGGTTGATTGCACACGGGCGAAGGCAATCTGCCCATTGGACAGGTGTTCTGCCGTGGTTTCTGTCACAATTTCCGTACTTTACCCGCACAGCCCCTCCCGACGACTTCAGACCCATCCTCCCAATAAGGAATATCTCATGGCAAGCGAACTCATCAAACATGTTTCAGACGCATCTTTTGAATCGGACGTGCTGCAAAGCAAACAGCCCGTCCTTGTCGACTATTGGGCTGAATGGTGTGGCCCTTGCAAGATGATTGCGCCGATTCTGGATGAGCTTTCCACCACCTATGCGGGCAAGCTCCAAGTCGCCAAAATGAACGTCGATGAAAACCGAGATATCCCGGCCAAGTTCGGCATTCGCGGTATCCCTACTTTGATGCTGTTCAAGGACGGGCAACTCGCCGCTACTAAGGTGGGTGCCATGAGCAAGGCCCAGATGACGGCGTTTATTGATCAGCAGTTGGATCAGCCTATGCCTGCGCAGGCGTAACTACTCAGCCGAACATTCTGAAGGCTGCCCTGCCCGGTTCCAAAGCAACTCAGGGCAACCGGAACCTTCCCGGCTGCCGTCCCGCTTTTCCTGTCATAATCTGCTCCAATCGCTGATTCCAACCCAGAATCAGTTCGAGTTCCCGGTTTAGAAAACCAAGCAAGACTGAGGTCGGGGCAAGCAATCCGCCCGGCCGCTACTTGCCTCGATACCTCCCCCGATTTGCAACACCCCCAAGGGGTCACCTCCATGCACTTAAACGAACTCAAGGCACTGCACGTGTCAGAAGTCCTCAAGCAAGCCGAAGAGCTTGAAATTGAGAACACCGGACGAATGCGCAAGCAGGAGTTGATGTTTGCCATCATCAAAAAGCGGGCACGCACCGGCGAGCAGATCATTGCCGACGGTGTGCTTGAAATTCTGCCTGACGGCTTCGGTTTTTTGCGCAGCCCGGACACCAGCTACACCGCATCCACTGACGACATCTACATCAGCCCCAGCCAGGTACGGCGCTTCAACCTACACACAGGTGACATGATCGAAGGCGAGGTACGCACGCCCAAGGATGGCGAACGCTACTTTGCCTTGAACAAGCTGGATCGCGTGAACGGGGGTGGACCGGAGGAGAACAAGCACAAGGTGATGTTTGAAAACCTGACGCC
>JANOTO010000090.1:0-3532 GCA_031416395.1 Rhodoferax sp.
CTGTTGAACATCTTCGGGTTGAGCCCGCCGCGCGCGGCCTGCTCGGGCGTCAGGCCGTAGTTGCCCCACACCGTGTCAGGTGTTGATTCGCAAAAATGCGGCAGCCATTTGTGGCCACGTCCTGCCGCCACAACGGGGAAGCCGCAGGTGCGTGCCCAATCCACCAGGTCGCAAATCAGCGCGGGCTGGTCGCCAAACGCGAGTGAATACACCACGCCCGCATCAGCCGCCTTGCGCGCCAGCAGGGGGCCGCAAAAAGCGTCTGCCTCCACCGTCACGTTAACGACGTGCTTGTTGTGCTTGAACGCCAGCAGGCAGTGCTCGACAGCGGCGATCGGGTTGCCAGTGCATTCGACCACGATGTCAATCTGCGGATGCGTCACCAGCGCCTGCCAGTCGTCGGTGATCCACGTTGCTCCGGTTTGAATCGCGTGCTGCGCAGATGTCGCCTGCGTCAGTTCAGGCTTCCAGCCTACGCGGGCGAGGTTGGCGCGGGCTGCGTCGGGCGACAAATCAGCAATCGCCACCAGATGTACGCCGGGTGTGCGCGGAATCTGCGCCAGGTACATCGAGCCGAATTTGCCTGCGCCGATCAGGCCGATGCGGATCGGCTTGTTGTCTGCCGCGCGCTGCTGGAGTTTGGTGTAAAGATTCATGCGGGTCAGGCTGCTTTGCGTTGCGGGGTAATTTCGTCCATCGACGTTTGCATCGCCGTCGCAGGCACGCCGTCTTTCCACGGCAAATCAACCGGGTAGTCCCTCACCAGGCAATCGTCCGGCAGGCAGGTGATGGGTGTGAAATCGCGGTGCGCGATGTACTCGGGCCGCTTGTGGCGGCGGATGTGGTTGCTGACCGCGCACAGGCTCAAATAAACCGCCACGCGATTGAAGGGGGACAGGTTGCTGCCGGACGCATGCACGAGGCATGAGTGGAACAAAATCATCGAGCCCGCCGGGCCTTTGGGGCTGACGATACCGCCTTGCTTGCCACCCGCGCGTTGCACCAGTTGGCGGATCAAATCGTTATCAACCGTCCACAGCGGGTAGCTGGTGGTGGTGAGGTCATGCTTGGCATCGACCACGCCCTTTTTGTGACTGCCGGGGATGAACATCAGCGGGCCGTTGTGCTCAGTCACGTCGTCCAGAAAGATGGCGATGTTCATGGCGCGCTCGGTTGGCATCATGTCGTCGTTGAGCCAGGTGCCGTAGTCCTGGTGCCACTGCCATACATCGCCTTCAAACGCCATCTTGCCGTTGATTTTGAACTGGTGCATGTAGAGTTTTTCACCCAGCAAATCTTCTACGGGCTCGATCATGCGCGGGTGGCGCGCCAGCCGCGCGAAGGGCTCGCTGTACAGGTGCGCTGCAAAGTTGGTGCGAACAGCGTCTTTGCCTTTTTCGCGCACGTTGACATCTTCGCGGCGCTCATACAACTCGGGCACGGCGTTGTTGAGTTTTTGTGTCTCTGCGGGTGTGAACAGGCCGGGGAAGAATAGGTAGCCGTCGCGCTCGAACTGCACGCGTTGTTCAGGGGTCAGTTTCATGGGGTGTCTCCTCGGGTTTTGGTGTTCAATGCCTGCGTCAACAGGCGGGCCAGGTTTAAGCCAGCATCTTCTGCATGCTGGCGGATCAGGGCCTCGGCCCTGTGTTCATTGCCCTCGCCAATGGCTTTGGCGATGGCTTCATGCTCGTCCCAGATCGATTCGCGCATGGTCGACACTTGGAGTACTTCACCCATGGCGCGGCGAATGTGCTGCCAGTGCAGCTGTGCGCTCTGGGCAATCAGCGGGTTGCCCGATGCCGCATAGATCGCCGAGTGAAAAGCCTCGTCCGCAAGCATCATGGCTTGGACGTTTTTGCCTTGCGCCACACTGCGCCCCTGGCTGATGAGGCGCGGATCCATGTGGAAACGCAGCCGCGCCGCCAGCCTTGCCGCCAGCGCATCCAGCGCACTTCGCACTTGGTAAATCTGCACCAGCCGATCCACATCCAGCGGTGCCACCACGACGCCACGCCCAGGCGCATCCAGCACAAAGCCGTCCTTTTTCAGGAGTCGCAAAGCCTGCAACACCGGCTGGCGCGACACCGCCAGTTGCGCAGCAATGTCTTCCTGCCCAACGCGCGCGCCGGGTGCCATCGAGCCGTCGCTGATGGCATCCAGCAGGCTGCGGTAGACCTGGTCAACCAGGTCGGGCGCGGATTCAATTTTGATCAGGTGGGCGGACATGTGGTGTACTCTGTATACAGAATACGATAAATCTGAAATATTTGCAATCTTTTTGATGCTGCCCTTATTGTGCCCACAAATGATGGCACAATAAGGGTAGGAGGACGATCATGGAAGCTTTTGCGGTGCGCGACTTGCGCGAACACACGGGGGAGCTGGTGCGAAACGCTGAAAACGGCGCGTACTCGGTTGTCTCCAAGCACGGCAAGCCGCTGTTTGTGGCGCTGCCGTTCAACGATGATTTGCTGAAGTCCGGCGTGAACGTGGCGCTGGCGGACAAGCTGGTGCAGCAAGGCGAGTTGTCAATCGCTGCGGGTGCCAAGCTTGCTGGCTTGCCTTACGCCCGCTACTTGCAGCACTTGGGTGCTTTGGGCTACAGCATGCTGGACGAGTCGGCGGATTTGGACGCCGAATTGGCGTTGTTGCAGGCCAATTTGACGCCGCCCGAGCCTTGACGGCCTCTGCGCTGTCGCCCTAATCACCCATCTTGAGACCCAAACTCATCGTCGCGGACGCGGGGCCGCTGATTGCCCTTGCGGTGGGCGGCGTGCTACCGCTGTGCCTTGAGATGCTGGGCGGTTTGATCGTGCCAGAAGCCGTTTTGCAAGAATGCGTTGCCGATATTTATGCGCCGGGCGCGCTGATCTTGCAAGACCTGCACCGCAGGCAACAGTTCCAGACCGTCGCGACCGCCAGTTTGGCACCGCTGGATGCGGCTTTTGCAGCGGGCTTGGGCGGCGGCGAGATTGCCGTGTTGTCCTATGCCAAAACGAATGGACTGTTGGCGCTGGTTGACGAGCGGCGCGCCCGCCGCGTGGCTGAGCGCTTGCAGGTGGCGGTAATTGGCAGTGGCACCGTACTGGCCCAGCTCAAGCGACAGGGCCGCATCGACAGTGTGCAACCTGTTTTTGCAGTCTGGGGGCAGCACGGGTATTTCATTTCAGAGACCATCAAGCGGGACATCCAACGCTTGGCAGGCGAGGAAGAGTCAGTTCGCCCATGATATTTTGACAAATGACATCACGCAGGCGCTGCGCTGTGTGCCGAACGAATCCCAGCTTGAAGGATTTCACATCAGCGCCTTTGCAAAGGAGGGCGGCGACTTGCTGCTTGTAATCCGCATCAGCGCTCCAAACACTCTGCATGGGCAAGCAGCCAACAGCCAACACAGCAAGGCTGGTGCACCGCGTGATCGTTGCGGATGTAGCCGCTTGAGGTTTATTTGTCACGATAATTAACCTGCAAGTTAACTTATAAGTTCAAAATGTCAAAATCTGGCAATATATGGATATATTATGCTGCTAGC
>JANOTO010000091.1:0-15445 GCA_031416395.1 Rhodoferax sp.
TTCAGTGGAAATCCCGGCTGCGGCTGGGCAATTCGCCCAGGCGGCCTAAAAGCGGGGTGAGGTCGGTGAGGCGCCGCGCTACCAGGTGGCAGACTTGCCCGCCGCTGTCTTCGTCGCGCTGCCAAACGCCCCGCACCGCCAACAGGCGGGCGCGCAGCAAGGGCTCGCTGGGCCTCGCGCACGTGCTTCCAGACGATCACGTTCACGTTGCCGGTTTCGTCTTCCAGCGTGACAAAGAGCGTGCCTTTGGCGGTTTGCGGCTGCTGGCGCACCGTCACCAAGCCGCAGGCGGCCGCAGGCGCGCCGTGCGGTAGCTGGTTAAGCTGCGCTGCGCTTTGCAGTTTGCTACGGGCCAACCGCGCACGCAGCAGCGCCAGCGGATGGGCACGCAGGCTCAGGCCCATGGCGCGGTAGTCAAACAGAATCTCTTCGCCTTGCGGTGCAGCGGGCAGCGTCAACAAATCCTCCTGCACGGGCGCAGCCTGCAAAAGTGCGGGGGCGCGGTGGCGCGCGGCCGCCTGCCACACCTGCTGGCGGCGGTGCCCGGCCAGGGATTTAAGCGCATCGGCGCTGGCCAGGGCGTTCACGTCCTTCACATCCAATTGCGCGCGCAGGGCCAGGTCTTGTACGTCCACAAAAGCGACCGAACCGACACCAGCGCCCTGCCCGCGCGCCGCCACGATGCGATGGGCGGACGCTTCGGCCAAGCTGCCGACCAGACGCAGGCCCAGGCGAACAACGCCTTCTTGCAATGTGCAATCCCAATCGCTGTGCGACACATCCGCTGGCAGCACCTGCACGCCGTGGCGTTGGGCATCTTGAATCAACTGAGACGGGCCGTAAAAACCCATGGGCTGCGAATTGAGCATGGCCGCCAAAAAGCAATCGGGGTGATTGCTTTTGAGCCAACTGCTTTGGTAGGCCAGCAAGGCAAAGCTGTAGGCGTGGCTTTCAGGAAAGCCGTATTCACCAAAGCCTTTAATCTGCTCGAAGATACGCTCAGCAAAATTTTGCTGATAGCCGTTTGCCAGCATGCCCTTGATGAACTTGTTGTGAAAAGCGCCCAGGCCGCCCTTGCGCTTCCAGGCAGCCATGGCGCGGCGCAGGGCATCGGCCTGGGTCGCAGTGAAGCCAGCCGCGACCATTGAAATTTGCATCACCTGCTCTTGGAATATGGGGATGCCCAAAGTGCGCTGTAGCGCCAGTTGCAGGCGCGCGGGCTCACCGGGCTGTTCAAGCGACGAGCGCTCGTATTCGATCGGCAGTCCTTGCGCCACGCGGCTACGCGCCTTCAGGTACGGGTGCACCATGCCGCCCGAGATGGGGCCAGGGCGCACGATGGCGACCTCAACCACCAAATCGTAAAAGCAGTTCGGCTTCAGGCGAGGCAGCATGGACATTTGCGCCCGGCTTTCGATCTGGAAAACGCCCACAGTGTCGGCGCGGCGGATCATCTCGTAGGTGGGGCCGTCGTTGGCCGAAATGTCATGCACGCTGAATGGCTGGCCCAGCTTGGCACCGACAAAGTCAACGCAGCGCCGGATGGCTGTGAGCATGCCCAGCGCCAACACATCCACTTTCATGAGGCCCATATCTTCCAGATCGTCTTTGTCCCATTGGATGACGGAGCGATCTGGCATGGATGCGTTTTCGACCGGCACCAAACGGGTGAGCCGCGTTTGCGTCAGCACAAAGCCGCCCACATGTTGGCTGAGGTGACGCGGGCAGCCCATCAAGCCCTGGCTGAGTGCCAGCCACAGCCGGGCCTGGTGCAGGGGCAAGTCCACACCCAAGGTGACGGCCAACGCGGCCAGGTGCTCTAGGGCGGAATGACCTGCGCCTGCTTGCGCACCTACTTCAACACCGACCTCCACATCCACATTCACAGCATCAAACCAATGGTGGTCTTTGGCGAAGGCATCCACCAGCGCTGGCGGCACAGCCAGGGCTTTGCCCACATCGCGGATGGCACTTCGCGCACGCCAGCGGATGACGGTGGCAGCCAGGGCGGCACGGTCGCGGCCATATTTGGCGTAAATGTACTGGATGACTTCTTCGCGCCGCTCGTGTTCGAAGTCCACATCAATGTCGGGCGGCTCGTTGCGCCGATCCACGCTGATGAAGCGCTCCAGCAGCGGCTCGGAGTCCATCGGGTCCATGGCGGTGATGCCCAGGCAGTAGCAGACCACCGAATTGGCCGCCGAGCCGCGCCCCTGGCACAGAATGCCCCGGCCACGCGCAAAACGCACGATGTCATGCACGGTGAGGAAGAACATCTCGTAGCAGCACAGCGTGATGAGATCCAGCTCTTTGCAAAGCAAGTCGCGCACCTTCTGCGGCACACCGCCGGGGTAACGCTCTGCTGCGCCGGCCCAGGTGAGCTGGGCCAGGCCTTGGGTGGGCGTGAGGCCCGCTGGCACGGTCTCCAGCGGGTAGTCGTAGCGGATTTCTTCCAGCTTGAAGTGACACTGCTGTGCCACCTGTAGCGTGGCGGCCAGCAGATCAGGCGCGAACAGGCCCGCCAGCCGCAAGCGCGGGCGCAAGCGCCGCTCGGCGTTGACCTGCAGCGCAAAGCCGCATTGCGCCACGGTACGGCCCAGGCGCACGGCCGTCACCACATCTTGCAGCGGCTTGCGCGAGCGAGCGTGCATGTGGACATTACCGCTGGCAACCAGCCGCAGACCGTGGCGCGCGCCAGCGCTACGCAGGGCAGCCAGCCACAGGCCATCGTCGATGCCCTGGGGCAGCTCGACGGCCAACCAAGGCGGGTGCGGCAGCAGCGGTAACAGCGTACCCAAGGCGGCATCCAAATGCGCGGCCAGGTTATCGGCGCACAGCGCGACGCGTTGCGGCGCGTACAGCAGCTCGCAGCCGTCCAGCAGGGGCAGGCGGGCTGGGTCCAGCAAATAATGACCTTTGTCGGCCTGCATGCGTGCAGCGGTGATGAATTCACACAAACCGCCCCAGCCTTGCAGATGCCGCGCAATCGCCACCAAGCGCCCGCCCGGGCCAGCGGGCCAACCTCCGGCGCAGCCGTCGATATTGGCATTGGAGCTTGCACTGGATGCCGTGCCGGGGTCACCCAAGTGGAATTCGCTGCCATACAGCAGATGAAAGGGCCGAGTTAGCGTTTGGGTTTGGGTTTGATCAGGCGTTTGATTCGGCGCGGCAAGGGATGCCAAATGGCTGCGCAAACCGCTCCACGCCCGCACCACACCGGCCACTGAGCATTCGTCGGTGATGGCCAGCGCCTCGTAGCCTAAATCGTAACTGCGGCAAGCCAGCTCGTGCGGGTGCGAAGCCCCGCGCTGAAAGCTGAAATTGCTCAGGCAATGCAGCTCGGCATAGCTTGGCAAATTATTTGGCAAATCATGCATAGATGCCGTGCAAGAACCATTGAAACCGCTCGCGGTACACCCACACCAAGCCTTTTTCGGGGCTGTGGGCGATGAAGTAATCGCGTAAGGCTGGCTGCCCACCTGAGTCTGGGTCTGCCCCGGGATGGGATTGCCGCGCAGCCTCCCACCAAGCCGCTTCAACCCGGTGCAGCCGCGCCAGCCGTTGCAGCGGGCCACCGTACTGCGGCACTTCATGGTGCACCTGCAAGGGCAGCGGGTGGGGCAGCAGCCACGGGGGGTAGAGGGCATCGGCGGTGAAACTGGCTGGCTGCGCACCCACCTGTGCACCCACCTGTATCTTGACCTGTGCATCCACCCAACGCTGCTGACGTTCAGGTCGATGGTCGGCTTGCGGCTGCAGGCGCTGCACCTGATGTGTACCAAGCCGCGCACCCAGGCGCTCCACCAACTGATGCAGCTTGTCGCCGGGGCGGTTGTCTTCGGGCAGAAAGCTGCGCGATACCCCGGCCCATGGCGCGGCCCAAGACACGGCATCTAGCGCGCGCAGGCGCAGGCTGCGCACTGGGGCGGCCAGCGTGGTGCGGCCCAAGCGTTCATCCAGCAAACGCCGCAAGTGAGCCAGGTCTTGGGTGGGCTCGGCGGTGTGCAGGGCCAAGCCCGCGTGGGGGGGCAGCTCGATGCCGTCCAGGCGCTTGAGGTCGTGTACCCAACGCAATTGCAACCGCAGCACACCCAGTTGCCGCGCCACCAGCCACAGCCGCAGCAAGGCCAGCAGCCGGGTCAGCGTGCCTGCCAAGCCCTCGATGCCGTGCGCGGTGGCGGGCAGGTCCAGCCGCTCGTCAAATCGGCTGGGCAAGGCAAGCCAGGTGTGGCGCTCGGGCCGCTGGCCCCAGGCTTGATCCAGGGCATCGAGCAGGGCCGCGCCAAAGCGCCGCGCTACGCCGTCGCGCGGCAGCGCCCGCAGTTGCCCCCAGGTGCGCACGCCCATGCGCTCCAGTGTGTCCACATGCGCCTGCGCGGCGTCCAGCGTAGACAGCGGCAGACCGTCAGGCACCAGCGCGGGCCGTGCCAACCCCAAGCCCTGGCAGCGCAGCAGGCCCATGGCGCTCAACGAGGAGCTGGCCTGCTGCCAGGGAATGCGGGCCAGCACGCCATTGACGCGAAAGAATTGATTGAGCAAAGCGCGCCGCCCGCCAAACAGGCGCTCGCTGGCGGCCACCTCCAGCAGCAGCAGCTCATGTACCTGCGCCACATGCGGTGTGAAACGCAAGGCCTGCAAGCGCCACAGGGGGCCGTCGGGCTCAGGCGGCGACAGCGCGATCCAGTGTGCGGGCAGGGATGGGGTTGTCGACATGAGGACGACCAAGGCGCTGGCCCAAGCCAGGAGCGCTCTGAGGTAACGGCGCTGGAGGTGTTGAAGGTATTGAAAGCGGCTGATGCCGCGCCGCCAATAAATCGGCCAGCCGCTGGGGATAGAGCGGTAACTCAACTGGCAGCAAAGGCGGTGGCCCGCGCCGCTTGAGGATGTGGATGTGCAAGCGGTCAGCCACACTACCCACCAAGCCACCCGCCACACCACTGGTCTGCACACTCAAGCGCAGCCGCGCGCACGAGGCCTCTGCTTGAGCTGCCAGCGGGCGCAGGGCAAACAGCAGGCCTTGGGGCGGCACGGCGATCTGCAAGCGACGCAATTGCATTTGCAAGTCGGCCGATCCTCCCCGCGCAGAAGCTGTGTGAGGCAACCACACCAAAACCGCCGCCACATCCGCACAGCGCAAAGCCTGCTCGGCCACCCACAGCCGCTGCGCCAAGCTCTCAGCCTGCACGCACAGCAGGCGCTGCGGATCTAGCCCCCGGGCGGCCAAGCCGGGGCCAAACGGCATGGCCGGGGCACCCACCAGCACCACGGCCTGCGGGCCCGCTTGAACTTGCCGCGCCAACGCAGGCGCCAGTAGCTGCCATACATGTTGGGTGGCATCGGGCTGCAGCACTTCCACCATGGCACCCAAGGGCCAACCGCCACCGGGCAACTCAGCGTCCAAGCCGGGGTAGCCACTGGCGCGGACAAGCTCATCGCGGTTCATATCCTGCGCCCGCCAGACACCTGTTAATGATGTTAGTGCCGCTAAAGACGTGTTCGACGCAGCCGTACCCAGCAGCTTGCGGCCCCGCACTTTGGCGCAGGGTTCATCCTGCGGAATTGGGGTTGAAAACGCGCTGCACATGGTTTTTCTATTTAACTGTATTTTTATACAGTATAAAAGAAAAAACCTTGTCTGGCTTGGCTTAGCCAGCGTTACCTACAGGATTTTGTGTGACTGGCTAATTCAGCAGCAGATGCTGAAACAGCCGACCAGGGATCAAACCAACGCCACCCCGGTCTTCGCCTGCAACGCCTCGCGTGTCACCCCAGGTGCCATCTCAATCACCTTCAAGCCCGCAGGCGTGACATCCATCACCGCCAGGTCGGTGATGATGCGGTCCACCACGCCCACGCCTGTGAGCGGCAGCGTGCAGGTTTTGAGAATCTTCAAATCCTCGGTGCCGTCTTTCTTTTTGGCGACGTGCTCCATCAGCACGATCACGCGCTTGACGCCAGCGACCAAATCCATCGCGCCGCCCATGCCTTTGACCATCTTGCCGGGGATCATCCAGTTGGCCAGGTCGCCTTTTTCGCTGACCTGCATCGCGCCCAGGATGCTCAGATTGATCTTGCCGCCGCGAATCATGGCAAAGCTGTCGTGGCTGCCGAAGATGCTGCTGCCTTTGATCGTCGTCACGGTTTGCTTGCCGGCATTGATCAGGTCGGCATCGACCTCGGATTCGATGGGGAACGGGCCAATGCCGAGCATGCCGTTCTCGGATTGCAGCCAGACTTCTTTGTCCGCCGGTACGAAGTTGGCAACGAGGGTGGGAATGCCGATTCCTAGGTTGACATAGAACCCGTCTTCGAGTTCCCGAGCCGCGCGGGCGGCCATTTGATCTTGTGACCAGCTCATGATTAAACCCCCGCCTTTTCTGTAATGGTTCGTTTTTCGATGCGTTTCTCAGGCGTGGCATTGAGCACGATGCGGTGTACGTAGATGCCCGGCAAGTGAATGTCGTCGGGTGCCAGCTCGCCGACTTCGACGATTTTTTCGACTTCAACCACGCAGATTTTCCCGGCCATCGCGACGGCAGGGTTGAAGTTGCGCGCGGTTAAATTGAAGCGCAGGTTGCCACTTTTGTCGGCCACAGCGGCTTTGACCAGCGACACATCCGGCACCAGCGAGCGCTCCATCACATAGGTTTCGCCATCAAACTCGCGCAGCTCTTTGCCCTCGGCCACCAGCGTGCCAACACCCGTTTTGGTGAAGAACGCCGGAATGCCCGCGCCGCCTGCGCGCAGCTTCTCGGCCAGCGTGCCTTGCGGCGTGAACTCCAGTGCCAGCTCGCCTGCGAGGTACTGGCGCTCAAACTCCTTGTTCTCGCCGACATAGCTGGCAATCATCTTTTTGACCTGGCGCGTTTGCAGCAGCTTGCCCAGGCCAAAGTCGTCCACACCCGCGTTGTTGGAAATGGCCGTCAGGTTCTGCGCGCCGCTGGCTTTGACCGCTTCAATCAGCGCCTCCGGGATCCCACACAGGCCAAAGCCACCCACGCCAAGCAGTTGGCCGTCTTTGACGATGCCTTCCAGGGCTTTGGCCGCACTGGGATAGATTTTGTTCATTGATCCAGTTCCTTAAAAAAATGACGGTTCGCTCACGATTCTACGCAGCGCCAATTCAGCGAGGTTTGTAAGCTGATGCGCTACCTGCGCCTGTCGTATGTGCTCCAGCGCGCATGGGTGCGGACGAAGCTGCGAGATAATATGGCACAGGAAATGCTAAGGGTTAGTCAATTGATCACACAACAGTAGATCATGCAACTCTGACTGGGGGAGGAATAGTGAAAATTACGAGCACACGGCTGTTACAAACGGCGCGTCAGGCATCGCCTATAACGGGTGTCGACTTGATCGAGGGGTTGCCTGCTTACATCAATCGATTCTCCCTTCAGGCGGTGATCCTCAAGGCACTGGACACCACGGATGACGCGATCTACGTGGTCGATCGCTCCAGCATGAAATTCATCCACGCGAATGCTGCTGCTTGCCGCAGGCAGCAAAAAACGCGCGAGCAGTTGATCGCCGACGGCCCGACGGTTGTACTGGGGATACCCCGGGCTGAATTGGAGCAGGTCTACGATGCCGTCATCGCGACGGGTCGGCCTGCAGAGCCGTTGGAATTGGTAGTCGCTTTGCCTGACCTCGGGCCGAGGTGGCTGGAACTTCGACGCCACCCGGTGCAGATGGGTGACAAGTGGATGATCGTCACCCTGGTCAGAGACATCACGCAGGCCAAGGACGCGCAAAACCGCATTTCCTACCTCAACCGTGTGCACGCGATGCTCAGCGGCATCAACGCGCTGATCGTGCGGGTGCGCATGCGGGACGAGCTGTTTGATACCGCCTGCCAGATCGCCGCCAGTGCGGGCGGCTTTCCGATGGCCATGATTGCGATGGTGGACCGCAATCTGATGAAGATCGTACCGGTCGCGTCGGTCGGCATGCCTGCGGACATCCTGCAAGGTCTGAAAGCGCGCTATGAGTCCGACGAAGCCAAGCCTTTCGGCCCCGCACAGGGCCAAACCATGGCGGAGAGGGCGGTCAGTGAAAAGCGGGCCATCATCAACAACGATATGCAAGGCGACCCGTCGCCACTTTACGCCAAGCGGCATATCGAAGCGGGCATCCACGCAGTAGCCATGCTGCCGATCACGGTCGGCGACGAGGCCGTAGGCGTGCTGGTGCTCTATGCCCGAGAGGTGGACTTTTTCCATGAGGACGAGTTGAAACTGCTGTCGGAGTTGACCAACGACATCGCCTTCGCTCTGGACCATCTGGGCAAGCAGGAGCAGCTTGACTACCTGGCCTATTACGACGTGCTGACTGGGCTGGCCAACCGCAGGCTGTTTTTGGAGCGGGTTGCCCAGTACACACGCACTGCGGCCAGCGATGGGCATCAAGTTGCGGTGCAACTGATTGACATTGAGCGATTCAAGAACATCAACGACAGCTTGGGACAAAAGGCTGGCGATTCGCTGCTACGGCAAGTCGGGCAGTGGATCACTGATATTGCAGGCGATGTCAATCTGGTCGCCAGAATTGCCGCTGACCGATTTGCCGTGGTGCGGCCCATACTGCACGACGGTGAAAGCATCTCGGCGCTGATCGAATCGAGATTGAGCAAGCTGTCGGGTCACCCATTTCGATCGGACGGTGCCGTGTTGAGAATCTCGGCCAAGGTTGGCGTGGCCATTTTTCCAACCCACGGCGCGGATGCGGATACGCTGTTCAAACACGCTGAAGCAGCCCTGAAAAAGGCCAAATTGAGCGGCGCTCGCTTCTTGCAATACACCCCCAGTATGACTTGCCATGTCGCCACCAAGGTGACACTGGAAAGCCAGTTGCGCCAAGCACTCAACAACGAGGAATTTGTGCTGCACTACCAGCCCAAGCTCAGCTTGAAGACGGGCAAACTCACTGGCGCGGAGGCGCTTATCCGCTGGAACGAACCGGGCGTTGGTCTGATCGCGCCAGGGCATTTCATTCCCGTTCTGGAAGAGACTGGTTTGATACAGGACGTGGGCAGTTGGGCGCTGCGCAAAGTCATCGCCGACTACCTGCGCTGGCGTGCGGCTGGCTTTGCGGCGGTTCGCATCGCGGTCAACGTGTCGCCCTTGCAGCTTCGCCATCCCGGCTTTATCGCCCAGGTTAAACAGGCTATCGCCGTCAACAGCGCGGCTGCGGGTGGGCTGGAGCTGGAGATCACTGAGAACGTCCTCATGGAGGACGTCAAGCGAAGCATTGCCCGCCTACAGGCCTTGCGTGACATGGGTGTGAGCATTGCCATCGATGACTTTGGCACCGGTTTTTCGTCACTTGCCTACCTCGCCAAACTGCCGGTGGACACACTCAAGATTCACCGTTCGTTCGTGGTCGAAATAACCGCTGGCGCGCAGGGGCTGGCACTGGTATCCACCATCGTCAACCTGGCCCATTCACTCAAGCTCAATGTGGTGGCAGAAGGGGTTGAGACCGAAGAGCAATCGCGCCTGCTGCGCTTGCTGGGCTGCGACGAAATGCAGGGGTTTCTTATTAGCAAAGCGGTGCCGATCGAAACCTTTGAGGCCAAGTACCTGTAACGTGTGGATCAACGTCACAAGGCGACAAGAATTAACCTGCAAGTTTATTTTTTCCCGATCCCATCACCCGTTTCACCGCCACCACCACGCCCAGCACCAGCGCCCCCGCCACCAGCCCTACAACGCCATCCATTGACGCTGAAACGATAGGCTGCATCCAGCCGGACACTTGCGCGCTCCATCGCTCCAGCAGGTGCTGCAGCGGCGTGATGCCATGAGAGAGGATTCCGCCGCCGACCAAGAACATGGCAATGGTGCCGGCAATGGACAGAAAGCGCATCAGGTACGGCGCGGCCTTCACAATGCCACGACCTAGCGAACGTTCGAACCGCCTAAACGCGCTTTGCCCAGGCCGCTGGCTCATCAGCGCACCCAAGTCATCGAGCTTCACGATGCCGGCCACCAAGCCATACACGCCTACAGTCATCAAGATGGCAATGCCGCTCAGCACCGTCACCTGCGTGACGAACGGGCTGTTTTGCACCGTACCCAGGGTGATGGCGATGATCTCGGCGGACAGGATGAAATCGGTCCGCACTGCACCCTTGATTTTGTCTTTTTCCAGCGCCACCAGATCAACCTCAGGGTTGGAGAGGGCTGTGACCAGCTCCTCATGGCGGGCGGCATCTTCGCTGGGGCGATGCAGGAATTTATGGGCGAGTTTCTCGAACCCCTCATAGCAAAGAAACGCGCCGCCCACCATCAAGAGCGGCGTGACCGCCCACGGCGCAAAGGCGCTGATTGCCAAAGCAGCGGGCACCAGAATCAGCTTGTTGAGAAACGAGCCTTTGCACACCGCCCACACCACCGGCAGCTCGCGGTCTGCCTTGACGCCCGAGACCTGCTGCGCGTTGAGCGCCAGGTCATCACCCAGCACACCCGCCGTTTTTTTGGCGGCCACTTTGGTCAGGATTGCCACGTCGTCCAGAATGGTGGTGATGTCGTCGAGGAGGGCAAGAAGGCTGCTGGCCATAGAAGTGAATTTTGAAGTTGATCTGAGTGTGAGCTTGCATTATCAGCGCCGGATGCGTCGCAACAGTGTCAGACAACAGCGCATAAAAACTGGTAGGCTTGAAGGTCAAAGCGCGGTAGTCCGCTGCATTTTTAACCGCATTGCATCAAGGATCTCGTCCCCATGAAAACCCGCATCACTGAACTCTTTGGCATCCAGCACCCCATCATCCAGGGCGGCATGCATTTTGTGGGCTTTGCCGAGCTGGCTGCCGCCGTCTCCAACGCAGGCGGCCTGGGTATCATCACTGGCCTGACGCAACGCACGCCCGAGCTGTTGGCCAACGAGATCAAACGTTGCCGCGAGATGACCGACAAGCCCTTTGGCGTCAACCTCACCTTTCTGCCCGTGCTCGCGTCGCCCGACTACCCCGGCTACATCAAAGCCATCATCGACGGTGGCGTGAAAGTGGTGGAAACCGCAGGTAACAACCCGCAGAAGTGGCTGCCCGCGCTGCACGACGCGGGCATCAAGGTGATCCACAAATGCACCTCGGTGCGCCACTCGCTCAAGGCCGAATCAATTGGCTGCGATGCGGTGAGCGTGGACGGCTTTGAATGCGGCGGCCATCCCGGTGAAGACGACATCCCCAACTTCATCCTGCTGCCGCGCGCGGCGGATGAGTTGAAGATCCCGTTTGTCGCATCCGGCGGCATGGCCGATGGCCGGTCGCTCGTCGCCGCCATCGCGCTGGGTGCAGAAGGAATGAACATGGGCACCCGCTTCATGGCCACGGTGGAAGCACCGATCCATCAAAACGTTAAAGACGCCATCGTCGCCGCCAGCGAGCTGGACACCCGCCTGGTGATGCGGCCCCTACGCAACACCGAGCGTGTGCTGAACAACGCGGCGGTTGAGCGTCTTCTGGAGAAAGAAAAAGCCCTGGGCGCCAACCTGAAGTTTGAAGACATCATTCACGAAGTGGCCGGTGTCTACCCCAAGATCATGAAAGACGGCGCGATGGACGCGGGCGCGTGGTCGTGCGGCATGGTGGCCGGGTTGATTCATGATGTGCCGACCGTCAAGCAGTTGATTGACCGCATCATGGCCGAGGCGGATGACATCATCGCCAAGCGCTTGAACGGGATGCGGGTCGGATGAATGCAATGACGGGTTAGGGTTAAAAATTAACCTGAGAGTTAATTTTTAGTGATTTTTCCTCAGAAATCACTAAAATATGAATGAAACGGGGCGCTAGCCCCCGAATAACATGCATATGAAGCTATACAACTTATAGCAAATAATCTCTCTTTGCGCTCAGCAACCCGGTGGCGGGCAAGCGACTCAACGCTCCATCTGAGGCCGGTTGCCTCGCCATTTATCGCGTCCTTTGACAGTCTGGCGCACAAATCCCGCAGTTCATCGCAAAGCCCGTGCAACCTCGGCACGTCAGAAATACAGTCTCTCCATCGGGCCTTCAAAACAACTTAAGAAGCCCGCCCTGATGACCAATCAGCCCTGCAACCTTCTGGAGAATTGACATGAACCAAGCAGCCAACAAACTCTCTTCCAAAGCCTACAACAGCGGCTCAGCCCACAAAGTATTGGGCGCAATTGCCGCCGTTGCGGTTGCTCTAGTCTTGCAGGGCAGCCTGCTGGCGGGTTTCGAACATCTGGCCGTGCGCAATGCAGTGGAGGGGGCTTCAGCGACTCAAATGGCGACCCTGCCTACGGTGACGGTGGTGGCACCCCTCGCTGAGTCGCGGGGCTGATCACCGGGGCTCATTCGGTTGCTGTAAAGCATGAGAATTCATCCAAATTACACCTCCTTTACAATGGCAAATCCTTTACTTTTTTAAAAGGTATACATGTCATTCACTGCCACACTGTCGTCCAAATTTCAGATCACCATCCCGGCTGAGGCCCGACGCGTGCTGGGGTTGAAGGCGGGGGGCAGCCTGGAAGTGCGCGTCAAGCGCGACCGCATTGAACTGGTTCCCCAGGAGCCGGTTAGCGCGCTGGTGGGGCTGATGCGCGGGCAGTCGTCGGACGTGCGACGAGACGGGGATCGCGTTTGAACATCATTGATTCCAGCGCGTGGCTGGAAGTGCTGGTAGACGGCCCCAACCGAGCCGCGTTTGTAGAAGTGATCGAAGTCGGTGAGCTGATCGTCCCCGCCATCACCATTTTTGAAGTCTGCAAGCGCGTGCGCGTCACCCAAAGCGCCGCCAGCGCCGCGCGGGTCGAGTCGCACATGCGCCGCTTCACCATCGTCGAGCTGACCGCCGACCGCGCCAGCGCAGCCGCCATGCTCTCGCACAAACACAAACTCCCGATGGCCGACAGCATCATCTACGCCGCAGCGCTGGAGTTCACCGCGACTGTCTGGACGCAGGATGAAGACTTTAAGGGGCTGGCGTTGGTTCGGTTTTTTAAGAAGGCGGGCTGAGCGTCACCCGCGCAAGACTTCACACAAACGTCCCCGCCGACACCCCAAAGCGCTCGCCGAGCGCCCGCACCTGCCGAATGTTCAATTCCCGCTTGCCCGCCAGAATCTCAGACACCACGCCCTGGCTGCCAATCTCTGCCAAGTCGCCCTGCTTCAGCCCATGCTGATCCATCAGGAATTTCAGCGCCTGCAAGCCGGTTGTGGTGGTGAGCGGGTGGTGCTCCGCCTCGTAGTCTTCAATCAAATCACCCACGATATCGACCAAGCCCATGGCCGGGTGAAGCTCGTCGCCCGCTGTTTCGTCCAGCAGCGCTTCTAACGTAGCCACCATTTTCTTGTAGTGCTTTTCGTTGCGGATGGGCGCGATGTCAGTCGCGCTTCGGAATGCGTCCCAGGCGGGTAGAAGGTGATTGACGGAAGTGCGTGCGTTCATGATTTCCAGGCTCCTTTGTCGTAGTCGCGGTGTGTAGGGCTTGCTGATCTCAATCTGGCTGGGACAACACCACACGAAACCCGACGCCGTTGACCCAGGAGTGAGCGGGACTCCCGAGCCGGTACGAACAACGCGCGTAGTCTGGATCGTTGATCCACGACCCGCCACGCACCGAATAATACTTCGCTGAAATTTGCTCGCGGGCAGTCTGGTTGGGGTTGAATTTTTCGATAAAAGGGTCGTGGAACCATTCCCACACGTTGCCCGCCATGTCCGCCATTCGCTCCTGTGAATGGCCACGGGGAAAAATGCCTACTGTGGTCGGGGTACCCACCAAATTCCCCAAATTTGCGTGTTGTGCAAAGTCGTTGGCCTGAGATTTTGAAGTGGCGGGCTCACCAGACCAGGGGTAAAAGCTGGGTTGCGCGCCCACGGCCAGTCCGAACCTGGCCGCACACTCCCACTGCAGCTCGGTCGGCAAACCGACACGCGTTTTGTCGTAGCCAAAAACGGGCAATTGGGTTTCAAGCCATTGCGTGTAGGCGTGGGCTTCAAACCAACTTACGTTCACAACGGGACGCAACGGGTTTTTGAGCTGGCTTAACCAGTCGACAGGCTCAAGGCGCTCTCCTGCCGGTCGGCGGGCAAGCCATTCCTTTAGGGTCTTTTCAGTGACCTTGGTGTCGAAATCTCCCGTGAGCCACTTCTGGCCGTCACCATGAAACGATTTAGCGTAGTCTTCTGAATCGACAAAGGCCTTGTACTGGTCAACCGTGGTCAACGTTCGGGCGATGTAAAACACTTTGTCAAGACCGGATACCTTGACCACCGAGCCTGAATTATCACCACCATCGCCGAACCAAAACGGCTTGTTTCTCGAGTCGATTTTGGCAAAACCAGGCATGTCGTCGCCCACGGTGCTGAAGTTGGTGGGCTTGTCTTCGCAGTTTTTTACGGCCAAACACAGTCGGCCAATTTGGAATCGCGGGTCGCAGCCCAGGGCGGCGCGCACATCGCCCCACAAGGCACGGAGTTTCGGATCGATGGGTTTGTTCAAATCGACACAATCGGCCACCAACTGCCACATCGCTTTGGCGTGCTCTGGCGATAAAAACGGTGCGAGGTATTGCAGGCCGTTGAGGGTACGCACCTTGTTGGTTTGCCAGTCTTCGGCAGTGCCTTGCGTCAATTTGGCGTTCAGTGAGCTCACGAGGTTCGCCACAGAACGTTCATCCAAGACGTGGCCCGTGCGCAACTCCAGGCGAGATACCATGTTGGCTTGGGCTTCGGTTTCGGGGGACACCAGGAGCTGGGCTAGCTCCTCTGGGTTGCTGGGGGAGAAGGTTGGTTGCGATGGACTGGTGATTAGACTTGGTGAAAAAACTATGTTTGTACTCGCAGTTGTTGGTGGCGAAATACCGCGTGTTGATCCTTGAACTGAGACAGACGCGGAATTCTGCGATTGAGACTCAACCTCTTGCGCCAACAAACTGCGATAAGGCTCAAAATTCAACTCATGCGGCGCAGACCCAGTTCGGCTCATCTCATCGGCCAGCCGCTTGACGAGCTTCAGCACGTCAAACACATGGCGCTGTGCTGCGCGGTGTTCGATAAGTTGCAGCACGATGGGCAGGCGTACTTGCTGGGCGCTGGTGCGGCTGGTGCGTTCGTCCGGCTTGCCTTTGAATGCCAGGGAAATGCAATGGGCGGCGTGGCCGTGAAGCGGCTCCAAGGGGGCGGGCTTCCACTCAACGTCGGCATCTTTCGGGTTGACCGCCCAGCGCCACAGGTCAATGTCCGCCATCTGGGCATTGGGCAAATCGGGCGGCTCGGGAGTCGTTGATGCGCCAAGCACCGGGCGAACGGCAAACGCCGCCAGCAGCGTGGGGAAACTGTCTGCCCGCCTGCGCATCACACGGAAAAGCTCGGGCTGGAACAGTTGAATCAGCAGCAGAACCAGCACCACGCGCACGTCTACATCGCCCGAGTAAGTCACCTGCAACGGTTTCTGCCGCAGGCGCGCGATG
>JANOTO010000092.1:0-3329 GCA_031416395.1 Rhodoferax sp.
AAGAACACCGGGGTTTGCTTGCCTGCCAAAAACGCGGCATGGTCCCACGTGGGTGACGCGCCCGTGGCCAGTTCCATGCTCTCTGCCGCCGCCGCCCATTCACTGCCAAAGCGCGCCAGCAAAGCAGCGGTGTCACTCAGCGGTATGGCATCAAAATCTTGTGGCAAACGCTCGCTGCCGCTTTCAAAAACAGTCATCGTCTGGGTGCGTAAGTTGACAATACCACTAAACGACTTGCCCTGCCCAACCGGCCAGGTCATAGGCACGCAGGGCATGCCCAGTTCGCGCTCGATTTCGTCCAGAATATCCAGCGGCTCGCGTACTTCACGGTCCATTTTGTTGACAAAGGTGATGATGGGCGTATCGCGCTGGCGGCAGACCTCGATCAAGCGGCGGGTTTGCGCCTCGACGCCGTTGGCGGCGTCAATCACCATCAGCGCAGAATCGACCGCCGTCAAGACGCGATAGGTGTCTTCCGAGAAGTCTTTGTGGCCTGGTGTGTCCAGCAGGTTGATGACGTGGTCGCGGTACAGCATCTGCATGACGCTGGAGGCCACCGAGATGCCGCGCTGCTTCTCAATCTCCATCCAGTCGCTGGTCGCGTGGCGCGTGGCTTTGCGTGCTTTGACCGAGCCCGCAATCTGAATCGCCCCGGAAAACAGCAGCAGTTTCTCCGTGAGAGTCGTCTTGCCTGCGTCGGGGTGAGAGATGATTGCAAAGGTGCGGCGGCGGCGGGTTTCGGTTAGAAAAGACATTAAGGGTGAGCAAAAAGAAGGGAAAAGTCAGCGGGGTTGGACGCACCGGACGCGATGAAGCTACAATTATCGTCTTCCGAGGAGCGATGCAGTTCAAATCAGTTGAACGAGGCTCGGATCGCGTGATGGGTTTTTTTTAGCCAGTCACCGCACCAACCGCGCTCACCCACTGTTCTGTGAGGTGAGTCCCCCACAAGCGATTCCTGCACAGTTTCAGTGGTTTTTCAAATTACCGTTTGACTAACCTTTGGAGTGAGCCATGAATGCCGTATTGAAACCGATCAAAAATCAAGACTACGAGATTGCCGACCTAAGCCTTGCCGCTTGGGGTCGCAAAGAGTTGAATATTGCCGAGACCGAAATGCCGGGCCTGATGTCGATCCGCGAGGAATTCGCCAAAGCACAGCCGCTCAAAGGCGCGCGCATCACTGGCAGCCTGCACATGACGATTCAAACCGCAGTGCTGGTCGAAACCCTGCAAGCGCTGGGTGCCGACGTGCGCTGGGCGTCGTGCAATATTTTCTCAACCCAAGACCACGCCGCCGCCGCGCTGGTGGCTGCGGGCACGCCCGTGTTCGCGTACAAGGGCGAGAACCTGACCGACTACTGGGACTACACCCACCGCATCTTCGAATTCACCGGAAAAAAAGGGTCGGCCGCTGAAGGTCCCAACATGATTTTGGACGACGGCGGCGACGCCACGTTGTTGATGCATCTGGGCAGCAAGGCCGAGAAAGACATCAAAGTGCTGGCCAAGCCAGGCAGTGAAGAAGAGATTTGCCTGTTCAACGCGATCAAGGCCAAGCTGAAAGTTGACCCGACCTGGTACAGCCGCCGCCTGAAGAACATCATTGGCGTGACCGAAGAGACCACCACAGGCGTTTTGCGCTTGAACGAAATGTCCGTCAAGGGCGAGTTGGCCCTGCGCGCTATCAACGTGAATGATTCGGTGACCAAGAGCAAGTTTGACAACCTGTACGGATGCCGTGAATCGCTGGTGGACGCCATCAAACGCGCCACCGACGTGATGATTGCCGGCAAAGTGGCCCTGGTCGCGGGCTACGGCGATGTGGGCAAGGGCTCGGCGCAAGCGCTGCGCGCACTGAGCGCCCAGGTGTGGGTGACCGAGGTGGACCCGATCAACGCGCTGCAAGCCGCGATGGAAGGCTACAAGGTTGTGACGATGGAATACGCCGCCGACAAGGCCGACATTTTCGTGTCTGCCACCGGCAACAAAAATGTCATCACCTACAAGCACATGGCGGCCATGAAAGACCAGGCCATCGTCTGCAACATTGGCCATTTTGACAATGAGATTGACGTGGTCTCGCTGGAAAAATGCAAATGGGAAGAGATCAAGCCGCAGGTGGACCATGTGATCTTCCCGGCCAAGGGCAAGACCCCGAGCAAACGCATCATCCTGCTGGCCAAAGGCCGTTTGGTGAACCTGGGCTGCGGCACGGGCCACCCCAGCTTTGTAATGTCGTCCAGCTTCGCCAACCAGACCATTGCGCAGATTGAGCTGTTCACCAAGCCGAAGGAATACAAAGTGGGCAAGGTTTACGTGCTGCCAAAACACTTGGATGAAAAAGTGGCTCGCCTGCACCTGAAGAAAGTCGGCGCAATGTTGACCGAGTTGACCGACGAACAAGCGTCGTACATTGGCGTGAGCAAGGCTGGACCCTACAAGGCTGACACTTACCGCTATTGAGTTGCACGAACTGATGCGGGCTGACCAGCTTCTTCTCCAGCGCGAGCTGGCCACGTCCCGCTCTCAAGCGCAACGCCTGATTGCGGCGGGCGTGCAGTGGCGTGCCCAGGCATCTGCCGACGCACCGTGGAAGCGCATCGGAAAAAACAGCGATGATGTGCCCGAAGACGCACAGATCGAACTGCTTGATGCGTCTGAGGCCCGTTATGTGTCGCGTGGCGGTTTGAAGCTCGAAGGCGCACTGCTGAAAAGCGGCGCGCTAGTGCCAGGCAAAAACTGTTTGGACGTGGGCCAGTCAACCGGCGGCTTTACGGATTGTCTGCTGCGCCACGGCGCAAAATTTGTAGTCGGCGTGGATGTGGGCTCTGGTCAATTGCACCCCTCCTTGCGAGAGCATGCTCAGGTTTTGGCGATGGAAAACGTTAACGCCCGCGAGCTGGACGCTTCACAAATAGAAGCGGCTTTTGAGGAGCGCGCGCTACTTGCAGGCTCAGAAGACGGAACGGATGGCGCCCCGACGGTCATGTTTGACCTGATTGTGGGCGATCTGTCCTTCATCTCGCAAACCCTCGTACTGCCCGCCTTGGTGCCTCTGCTGGCAACGGGTGGCGAGGTGCTGATGCTAGTCAAACCGCAGTTCGAACTGCAACCCGGCCAAGTGGGCAAAGGCGGCATTGTCAAAGACCCTGCCATGTACGACGTGGTCGAGCAGCGCATTCGCGACTGCTATGCCGAGCTGGGTTTGAGCCTCAAAGCCTGGTTTGAAAGTCCGATCCAAGGCGGTGATGGCAACCGCGAGTTTTTCGTTCACGCAAGATTGAATGTGATCCCATGAGCTCCAACGACATTCCCGTCAGCATCGA
>JANOTO010000093.1:0-3081 GCA_031416395.1 Rhodoferax sp.
GACGCGCTCGAAGTTTTTCTGGAGGCGTTTGAAGGCCCGCTGGATTTGCTGCTTTACCTGATCCGCAAGCAAAATTTCAACATCCTCGACATCCCGATGGCGGGTGTCACGCGCCAGTATTTGGTCTACGTGGAAGAAATCAAAGCGCGCAATCTGGAGCTGGCGGCTGAGTATTTGCTGATGGCGGCGATGCTGATCGAAATCAAATCGCGAATGCTGCTGCCACCGCGCAAAGTGGCTGAAGGTCAGGAGGCTGAAGACCCGCGCGCCGAGTTGGTGCGCCGCCTGCTGGAATACGAGCAGATGAAGCTGGCCGGGGCCAAGCTCAACGCCATGCCGCAGATGGGCCGCGATTTTTTGAAGGCGCAGGTGTTCATCGAGCAGTCACTGCAACCGCGCTTCCCCGATGTCAACGTGGTCGATCTGCAAGAAGCCTGGGCCAGCATCATGCAGCGCGCCAAGCTGATCCAACACCATCAAATCACCCGCGAACAGCTCTCCGTGCGAGAGCACATGAGCATCGTGCTGCGCCACCTGCAAGGCAAGAAGTTCATCGAGTTTGAGAAGCTGTTCGACATCAGCAAAGGCATGCCCGTGCTGGTCGTCACCTTCCTGGCGTTGTTGGAACTCGCCAAGGAAATCCTGGTGGAGATCACCCAGGCGGAGGCGTTTGCGCCGATTTATGTGAGGTTGGCCTTCACGCCCTCAGCGTGAGCTAGCGCGACCAAACCTACGCCAGCATCGCGTGCATCTCCTGCACCGAGATCACTCCCAGCGTGTCCATGTACTTCATGCCTTCGACCGCTGCCTCTGCCCCCGCAATGGTGGTGAACGTGGTAACGCGGGCGAGCAAGGCGGAGGTGCGGATTTGACGTGAATCGGCTATCGCGTTGCGGCGCTCTTCGACGGTGGTGATGACGAGTGCAATCTCGTTGTTCTTGATCATGTCCACAATGTGCGGGCGGCCTTCTGCCACCTTGTTGACGACGGCGCAGGCGATGCCCGCCGCGTTGATGGCCGCTGCGGTGCCTTTGGTAGCGATCAGCTCGAATTTCATGGCAGACAGGTTGCGGGCAATTTCAACAGCGCGGGGTTTGTCGCTCTGCTTGACCGAGACAAACACTTTGCCGGATGGCTCGCCCGACGTTTTGAACGGCTTTGGCAGCTTGGTGCCCGCGCCCAACTGAGATTTAACGAACGCCTCACCAAAGGTTTTTCCCACGCCCATCACCTCGCCGGTGGACTTCATCTCAGGCCCCAAAATCGTGTCGACACCTGGGAATTTGACGAATGGGAAAACCGCCTCTTTCACGCTGAAGTAAGGTGGGTTGACTTCGTCTTTGATGCCCTGCGAATCGAGTGACTGGCCAGCCATGCAGCGCGCTGCCACCTTGGCCAGTTGGATGCCCGTGGCTTTGCTGACGAAGGGCACAGTGCGTGACGCGCGAGGATTGACTTCGAGCACGTAAATCACGTCCTTCCCATCGACGCTTTGAATCGCGAATTGAACGTTCATCAGGCCCACAACGTTCAAGCCTTTCGCCATCGCCGCAGTTTGAACTTTAAGCTCCGCGACGGTCTCTTTGGACAACGAATACGGCGGCAGCGAGCAGGCTGAGTCGCCACTGTGCACGCCTGCCTGTTCAATGTGCTCCATCACGCCGCCAATGAAGACGCGCTGGCCGTCACACAGGGCATCAACATCACACTCAATCGCGTCGTTCAAAAAGCGGTCCAGCAGCACGGGCGAGTCGTGCGACACCTTGACCGCCTCGCGCATGTAGCGCTCCAGGTCGCGCTGCTCATGCACGATCTCCATCGCGCGACCCCCCAGCACATAGCTGGGGCGCACGACCAACGGGTAACCCAGCGCAGCCGCCTTTTCCAACGCCTCGGGCTCGGTGCGCGCGGTGGCGTTGGGCGGCTGGCGCAGGCCGAGCTTGTGCAGCAGCTTCTGGAAGCGCTCACGGTCTTCCGCTGCGTCAATCATGTCCGGGCTGGTGCCGATGATCGGCACGCCGTTGGCCTCTAAATCGAGTGCCAACTTCAACGGCGTTTGACCGCCGTATTGCACGATCACGCCCAACGGCTTTTCTTTGTCGACAATCTCCAGCACGTCTTCGAGCGTCAGCGGCTCGAAATACAGGCGGTCTGAGGTGTCGTAATCGGTCGAGACGGTCTCAGGGTTGCAGTTGACCATGATGGTCTCGTAGCCGTCTTCGCGCATCGCCAGCGCCGCGTGTACACAGCAGTAGTCAAACTCAATGCCCTGGCCGATACGGTTCGGGCCGCCACCGAGCACCATGATTTTTTTGTTATTGGTGGGGTTGGCCTCGCACTCGCTGTTCTCTGACTCATAGGTTGAGTACATGTAGGCGGTGTTGGTGGAAAACTCGGCGGCGCAGGTGTCCACCCTCTTGTAGACCGGGCGAACTCCCAAGGCGCGACGTTTGTTGCGGATAACCGTGTCAGTCGTTTTGAGCTGGCGGGCCAGGCGGCGGTCTGAGAAGCCTTTTTGCTTCAAGGCTCGCAGCGTGGGTGCGTCGATGTCGTCCAGCGATTTGGTTTCGAGCTCCAGTTCGATCTTCACAATCTGCTCAATCTGCACCAAAAACCAACGGTCGATCTTAGTGAGCGCGAAAACTTCTTCGACGCTCAAGCCTTGCGCAAACGCATCGCCCACGTACCAGATGCGCTCGGGGCCGGGAGCACCCAGTTCCTTCCCCAGCACCTCGCGGTCTTGCTTTTTCTCGTTCATGCCGTCCACGCCCACATCCAGGCCGCGCAGGGCTTTCTGGAACGACTCCTGGAAAGTGCGGCCCATGGCCATGACCTCGCCCACCGACTTCATCTGCGTCGTCAAGCGGCTGTCAGCCGTAGGGAATTTTTCGAACGCAAAACGCGGAATCTTCGTCACCACGTAGTCGATGCTGGGTTCGAACGACGCGGGTGTCGCGCCGCCAGTGATGTCGTTGCGTTACTCATCGAGCGTGTAGCCCACGGCCAGCTTGGCGGCGACCTTCGCGATCGGGAAGCCGGTGGCCTTGGAGGCCAGCGCCGACGAACGCGACACGCGCGGAT
>JANOTO010000094.1:0-6555 GCA_031416395.1 Rhodoferax sp.
CACTGATCGCCCTTTTATGCCGCGCTGCTTCGCTTCATTGCGAAGCTGCGCCGCGGTGCGGCCACCTGCACCTTTGTGCGACCTGAGGCCGCCACGTCGTCCGACTGGCATGTCGTTGACCGATGAGGCGCTGGCCTCTACTGACTCGCCATGCTGTGCGCGCTCTTTGTTGACGGTGCGGGCCGCTATCTCTTCTGCCAGCGGCTCACTCTGGCCGCGCGCGAGCACGCTGTCTTTGATGTGCTGGTACTGGCGTTTGCGCTTTGCGTTCCATTCGGTTGAGGGCATAGCGGTTGCTCTCAAAATAGCGTTTGCTGAGCCACTGGCTGGATCACGCCGTCACGGCTCGGGTCGTCGGGCAGAAGGTCTGGCGTGGGGCCTGGGTCGGGGTCAACCGGCAACGGCAACTCGTCAGGCATTGGCTCGTGCTTGGGTGGCATATGGGCCTTTGGCACGGTGAAACGGGTCATTTCAATTCCTTTCGGTGGTAACTAGCAAAGATGAGTTTGCGCGCTAAGCAGCGCTGGCATCTGTTCGATTGCGAACACAGCGAATGCGTTTGCCGCTTTCTTGCAAGCCTTCAAGGGTTTGCAAGCGCTTTTCACATCACAAACGCCGCGATATCTTCAATATGTGTGCTAACGCACGGAAGACGGTGCATCGACGACGCATCCTTCGCTTTGCAGCAGGGCATTCATCGATAGTTGCTATTAAATATATAACAAACTATGTAATTAATACGAGAGCTAGAAGTCGATTTTAATAAGATTTCGACCGTTTTTGCCTTTAGACAATAAACATTAACCCATGGGTTAATTTTTTTTCAAACAGGCGAGAGACACCATCTACTGGAAAGTGAAACTTTTGGAAAATGCCAATCAACCGTCTGCAACCGCGAATGCCCAGCCTGCAAAAGATGTCGCCTCGTTGCGTGGCCCATCGCAGCCCGAGGCTGCTGCTGCAAAGGCGGCAGACACGCCTGCTGCCAACGGAATCACACCCGTAAGTAAACCTGATGGTGCAGAGAAGAAAAAGCTCGCTCCGCGCACCTGGCTGAAGATAGGCATCGCGACCGTTTTGCTGGTGGCGCTCGTGCTGTACCTGCTGCGCAATGTGCTGCTGGGCACACCCACTGATGTTTATGCCGCCACCCAAGGTCAGTTGGTGCAAACTGTGGTGGCCAGTGGCCGGGTGATCTCGCCGCAGCGGGTGACGGTGGCCTTGCAGGGCACCGGGCGCGTGCTGCGCGTTGCCGTCGCCCAGGGGCAGGCGGTGCAAGCGGGGCAACTGTTGATTGAATTGGACAACAGCGACAACCGCGCAAGCCTGGCGCAGGCCAGCGCGTCGGTCGCGCAGGCGCAGGCCAAGCTGCGGCAAGTGGGTGAGTTGGGCCAGCCGCTGGCCGTGCAGGCGCTGGCGCAGGCCCGGGCGACGTCGCTTCAAACGCGCAAGGCACTTGCGCGCAGCCGCGATCTGGTGGCACAGGGCTTTGTTAGTCAGGCCGCTGCAGACGACGCACAGCGCGCTGATGAACTGGCCACCAGCCAGGTGGCCAGCGCGCAGGCTCAGGTGCAAACCAACTCGCCCAACGGCAGCGATGCAGCGCTGGCGCGCGCGGCGCTGGCGCAAGCCATAGCAGGTGAGCAACTGGCGCAGGTCAAGTTGGCGCAGGGCCGAGTACTCGCGCCCAGCAGCGGCATCCTCATTTCACGCAGCGTTGAAGCGGGCGATATCGCGCAGCCGGGCAAAGAGCTGATGGTGTTGGCTGCCAGCGGGCAGCTTCAAGTGCTGATTCAGGTGGATGAAAAAAATCTGTCCAAAATTGCGCTGGGGCAACCCGCTTACGGCTCGGCCGATGCGTTTGCCAGCCAACGCTTTGATGCCGTGGTGGCCTATATCAACCCCGGCGTGGACGCAGCGCGTGGCTCGGTGGAGGTGAAGCTCAATGTGACCAACGCGCCCGCGTATCTTCGCCAGGACATGACGGTCTCAATCGACATTGAAACCGCCCGGCGAGCGGCCAGCGTGGTGGTTGCCACCAGCGCAGTTCAGGATTCGAGCAGCGACAAGCCGTGGGTGCTGGTGGTGCGAGACAAGCGCGTCGTCAAGCAGTTTGTCACGCTGGGTTTGCGCGGAGACACGCGGGTCGAAGTGCTGGAAGGCATTGCGGCGAATGAAGGCGTGGTGCCCGTGTCGAAAACGGGCGTCAAAGCCGGCCAACGCGTGCGCGCCACCGTGACACCTGTGCCGTCGTCACCGGCGCAGGCCACCGCTACTGCGGGTCCGCCGATCCGTTAAAGCCATGAACGCGCTATTGCCTTTCGAATGGATTCTGGCCACGCGGTTCTTGCGCGAGGGTTTGCTGCAAACCCTGTTCATCATCGCGGGCGTGGCGTTGGGTGTGTCGGTGATCGTCTTCATGTCGGCGTTGCTGACGGGCCTGCAAGGCAGCATTTTCAGCACACTGCTGGATTTTCAGCCGCAAATCGTGATATCTCCGCCCGATGAAGCACCACGTGCCTTGCGAGAAAGCGAGCGCCAAAGCCAGAGCGTCGAATTCGCCAGACTGGTGCAACCGCGTGCGCAGCGGCCACGCTCGCTGGATCAGTGGCAAAAGGTGCGCAACACCACGCTTGCCATCCCCGGCGTGCTGGTAGTGGCACCCGTCGCAGAAGGCGCTGCTTTTATCCTGCGGGGTGAGGGCAATACGGGGGTTGCGATCCGAGGCGTTGAACCCGAGAGTTATCTGCGCCTGATTGCGCTCAAAGAAAAGATCATTTCCGGCAGTGCCGATCTGACCAGTACTGACATTGTGATTGGCAGCGACCTGGCCAAAGACCTGGGGGTAAAAACGGGTGACAAGCTGACACTGCAAGCGGCGTCTGGGGTATCGACGGTTCTCTTCGTATCGGGCATTTTTGACTTTGGCAACAGGGGGCAAAACTCGGGCAGCGTGTATGTGGCGCTGCGCACTGCACAAAGCCTGCTCGGATTGCCCGGCGGTGCCACCAGTTTGCAGCTTAAGGTGGCAGCGCCTTTTGAAGCAGAGGCGTTGGCGTTGCAAATCGCCGCGCAGCCCAACATCAAAGTTGAAAGCTGGATCGAAACCAATGCCGAATTCTTCAAAGCGCTGTCAGGCCAGACGCTGAGCTTTTTCATGATTCGCCTGTTTGTCGGCCTGACGGCGGCGCTGGGCATTGCCAGCGTGCTGGTGGTGTCGGTGGTGCAGAAGTCCAAAGAAATCGGAATCTTGCGGGCGACGGGAACGACGCGCGGCCAAATACTCGGCGTGTTTTTGCTGCAAGGCGCGATCTTGGGGCTGTTGGGCTCCGTGTTTGGCTCGTTGATGGGCTGGGGTTTTTTGACCGCCTGGCGCGGCTTCGCGGTCAACGACGAGGGCGTGCCGTTTTTCACCCTGGAAGCGGGGCCGATTCTGTACACCTACGTCGCCATCGGTGCCACACTCGTGGGAACGCTCTCAGCGCTGTTTCCTGCGCAACGCGCCGCGCGGCTAGACCCGGCGGTGGCTATTCGTGGCTGATGTCCAGCATGATGAACGCGGTGATCCGACCTTGCGACTTGAGGGTATTCGCAAGTCCTACGGCACCGGAACGGCGCATGAGACAGAAGTTTTGCATGGAATTGACCTGCGGCTTGCTCGGGGTGAGTTTGCGGCCTTAATTGGCCCGTCGGGGTCCGGCAAAAGCACGCTCTTGAACCTGATCGGCCTGCTTGACAAGCCGACAGCCGGAAAGCTGTTTCTAACGGGGCAGGAAGCTGAAAATTTGCCAGACAAAGCGCTGACGCGGCTGCGCGGCAATGCGATTGGGTTTGTGTTCCAGTTTCACAACCTGCTGCCAGCCTTCACTGCCGTTGAAAACGTGATGCTACCGCTGCTGTCTGCACGCGGCAGGCCAGATGCGGCGATGCGCGTGCGGGCTGAGGAGCTGATCGACAAAGTCGGTCTCAAGCCCTGGGGTCATCACCTGGCAAATGATTTGTCGGGAGGGCAGCAGCAGCGTGTGGCGATTGCGCGTGCGCTGGTGATGCAGCCCGCGTTGGTACTGGCAGACGAGCCGACGGGAAATCTGGATACCCAGTCTGCCGACAGGATTTTTGACTTGATGAGGAGCGTCAGCCAAGTCAGTGGCACGACCTTCTTGATCGTCACCCACGACCCACGGCTGGCCAAGCGCTGCGACCGGATCATCGAGATGGTTGACGGCAAGATTGCCTCAGACCTACCCAACCAGGCGACCGTCAGCGGCAGCACCGCGCTTTAAGCCGGTGCCGCTGCCGCGCGGGCAATTACTTCGTGTCGTGTTTCATTTTGGCTTCTTTTTTGCAGGCCGATTTGGCATCTCCGGAACTGTCGTCGCACTTTTCTTTTGCCGTGTCATAAGCCGTGTCGTGTTTGGTTTTGTCCACTTTTTTGATATTCCGATCCGTGGGCTTGTAGGTTGCTTCAAGCTCGGCTTTGGCAATTTTTTCAACGCCTTTGGTCTCAGACACGCAGATGTCTTTCGCATTAGCTTTCAGGGCATTGCATTTTTCGCGGTCGGCTTTGTAGCTGCTTGAAATGGCATCTTTCTGTGTTTTGTATTCAACTTTCGTCATGGCGATAGCCGCGTTTGAGAAAGCGCAGGAAACGGCAAAAGACAATAAAAGCAGTTTGGATTTCATGATGGGTTTCCTTTTAGAAAAATATTGCAATTGTTTTCAGACTCCGTGTTGAGGTCTGATGTAGCAGCGTTTGTTCAAATTGATTTCACGGACAGATGAATACTGAACTGATTTGCGCATCGCTACAGTAGGTTGCTGCCGGGCAATGAAGTAGGCCAACGCCTACAACGCGCACTTAGCCGCCGTGGGGTCAAAACCCGTTGCCACGGCGGGGTCGGGAAATGCCGTGAATAATTGTGCGATGGCCCAATCCCCATGTGCTTCGTTGCATCCTCAAACCTGACGAATTCGGTAAACCTATTCAATGGATCTCGTAGTTGCGCGGCCCGAAGGTCTTTACTGCCCGCCGGGCAACTTCTACATTGACCCCTGGCGGCCTGTGGACCGTGCCGTCATCACGCACGGTCATAGCGACCATGCGCGCCCTGGCAACGGCCATTACCTCACGATGGCTCTGGGCGAACCGATTTTGCGTAAGCGGCTGGGTGCGGACATCACGCTGGACACCTTGGCTTACGGCGAAACCATCAACCACCACGGCGTGACCCTCAGCCTTCATCCGGCTGGCCATGTGTTGGGCTCGGCCCAAGTCCGGCTGGAATACCAAGGCGAAGTGTGGGTGGCCTCGGGCGACTACAAGCTTGACGACGATGGCACCTGTACGCCGTTTGAGCCAGTGCGCTGCCACACCTTCATCACCGAATCAACTTTTGGCCTGCCGATATACCGCTGGACACCGCAGCCCGAGCTCTTTGCGGACATCAACGCCTGGTGGCAAAACAACGCGGCCAACCAGCGCACCAGCGTGTTGTTTTGCTACGCCCTTGGAAAGGCGCAGCGCCTGCTGTCGGGGCTTGACCCGAGCATCGGGCCGATCATTGCGCATGGTGCGATGGCCCCGTTGAACCAGATTTACCGCGAGGCGGGCATTCCCCTGCCGTCAACACACAGCGCAGTTGAAATGACTGAAGTTGCGCAACTGCGCCGTAGCATGGTGCTGGCTCCACCTTCCGCGCAGAGCACACCGTGGATGAAGCGTTTTGGCGACTATGCCGATGGCTTTGCCAGCGGGTGGATGCACCTGCGTGGCACACGGCGCCGGCGTGGTGTTGATCGCGGCTTTGTGATGTCAGACCATGCCGATTGGCCGGGCCTGCAACAGGCAATTGCCGCCACTGGTGCGCAGCGTGTGTTTGTCACGCATGGGCAGGTGGAGGTGATGGTGCGCTGGCTTGGCGAGCAGGGCTTGCAGGCGCAGGGCTTCGTGACCGAATACGGGAATGAAGAGGCGGATACTCATAACGTTGCTCCCGAGGCAGCACCCGAGGTGGTGATTCTTTGAAAGCGTTTGCTGATCTCTACACCCGGCTGGATACAACCACCAGCAGCAACAGCAAGCTCAGCTTCCTGCAAGATTACTTTCGCGTTGCCACACCCGCCGATTCGGCCTGGGCGGTGTATTTTTTGGCGGGCGGCAGGCCACGCCGTGTGGTGCCTACCAAACTGCTGCGCGAGCTGGCGATTCAAAGCAGTGGCTTGCCGCCGTGGTTGTTTGAAGAAAGCTACGAGGCCGTGGGTGATCTGGCAGAAACCATCACGCTGCTGTTACCACTGTCGCAAAACACATCTTCTGAAGGCCTTGCCCTGTGGGTGGAAGATCGCTTGTTGCCCCTGCGCGGCGCTGCGCCTGACAAAATAGTTGCGCAACTGTTGCCATTGCTGCAACAGCTGGATCGCGCCAGCCAACTGGTGTTCATCAAATTGATCACTGGCAGTTTTCGGGTCGGCGTATCGCGCCTGCTGGTCACGCGCGCGCTGGCTGCCTTGAGCGGCGTTGATGCCAAGCGCATTGCGCAGCGGATGGTGGGCTAT
>JANOTO010000095.1:0-1666 GCA_031416395.1 Rhodoferax sp.
GTAGCCCACCACTGCATCAAGCTTTTGCTCGAACACGCGGCGCAGGCGGGCGCGCTCCATCGCATCGTCAAGTTTTGAGTCGAACGGATCAACGTTGACCGGCAGGCGACGCTCGCGCCAAAGGTAGTACCACACGTCTTCATAGGCGCTTTGCATGTAGTCTGACGTGATGCCCAGCTTGGCCGCGATGGCCTTGGTAAAGCGTTTGGCATCGTCAGCGGTGTAGTGGGTCGGCTCGCGCTCATCGGTGAAGAGCGCGGGGTTGGCCCATACCGGCTGTTTGTCGGTGCGCCAGTAGATGTTGAGTGCCCAGCGCGGTAACTGTTCGCCGGGATACCACTTGCCCTGACCGAAGTGCAGAAAGCCACCTTGGCCGTACTCAGCGCGCAGCTTCTTGACCATCTCGGTGGCAAAGCCGCGCTTGGTGGGGCCGAGCGCGTCAGTGTTCCACTCGGCGGCATCGCGGTCGCCCACGGCTACAAAAGTAGGCTCGCCGCCCATCGTCAAACGCACGTCGCCCAAGGCCAGCTCTTTATCCACTGCAGCCCCGAGCTTCATCACATTGGCCCATTGCTCGGGCGTGTAGGGCTTGGTGACGCGGGGTGACTCATGGATGCGGGTGATGCCCATGTGATGGCTGAACTCGACTTCGCTTTCGTCCACGCCGCCTTCAATCGGCGCTGCGCCCGAGGGCTGGGGCGTACACGCCAGTGGGATATGGCCTTCGCCTGCGAACAGGCCTGAGGTGGCATCCAGCCCAATCCAGCCTGCGCCGGGCAGGTAGACCTCGCACCAGGCGTGCAGATCGGTGAAGTCAACCTCGGTACCGCTGGGGCCGTCCAGCGCTTTCACGTCGGGCTTGAGTTGAATCAAATAGCCCGACACAAAACGCGCCGCCAGCCCCAGGTTACGCAATACTTGCACCAGCAGCCAGCCGGAATCGCGGCAGGAGCCCGAGCCTAAATCAAGCGTCTCCTCAGGCGTTTGCACACCCGGCTCCATGCGGATCAGGTATTTGATGTCTTTGGCGATGCGCTGATTCAGATCGACCAGAAAGCTGTTGGTGCTGCGCTTGGTGAGGTCAATTTCCTCCAGGAAAGCCTCGACCAGCGGGGTCATCGGTTCGGCCACCAAATACGGCGCAAGCTCCTCTTTGAGTTGCGCCTCGTACGTGAAGGGGAACTCCTGCGCGGAAGGCTCGAGAAAATAATCGAAGGGGTTGTACACCGCCATCTCGACGACCAAATCCACGGTGATTTTGAACTCTTTGGTCTTGTCCGGGAACACCAGGCGCGCCTGGTAATTGGCAAACGGGTCTTGCTGCCAGTTGACAAAATGCCCTTCCGGTTCGACCTTGAGCGAGTAGGCAATGATGTTGCTGCGGCAATGCGGGGCGGGTCGCAATCGCACCATTTGCGGCCCCAGATTGACCAAGCGGTCGTAGGTGTAGTGGGTGATGTGGTTCAGCGCGGCGTGTATGGACATAGCTGGATATTAGCCCAAGCCGCCATCAAAAAAGGGCCGCACAGGCCCTTGTTTCCTTTGTGATGAAGTTTGCCCTGCCAGTAGCTGGCTTGCCAAAGAATGGCGCTGCGTGTAGGGGCAGCGCTATCCGTTCTCACACCACGGTTTTACCGGGCTTGCTCTGGCGCCGACGCATTTGCGC
>JANOTO010000096.1:0-15296 GCA_031416395.1 Rhodoferax sp.
TCAATTTGGACTCTCAATGCAAACTCACGATATCCCTTTCGAGCAAGCACTCGATCATGCTCTGAAATCAGCCGCAAAACCCGTTCAATGGGCGGGCCTGCGCCACTCGGCAGAGACGACCACCCAGCGCGTCGTCCGCAATGACCTGCCCGAGAAGAATGAAAGCTGCCTGGAAGAAGGCGCGATGTGCGAGGTGCTTGTGGACGGCCACTTTGGCTACGCGGCCACGGCGGATTTGAGCCTGGACGGCTTGCAGCGCGCGTTTGACCGCGCCATTGCAACCACGCACGCCACCAGCGCACACAAGGTGCACGCGTTCTCGCCTGCGCAACGTCCCAAGGCGGTGGGCCACTACACCAGCGCACGCGCACGCAAGCTGGACGCCACCAGCCTGGCCGAGATCACCGACAGCCTGCTGGCTGCCACGCGCGCGATGAATATCTCGCCGTTGCTGGTCAACCGCAGTGCCAGCGCGTTTTTAGTGCAGACACAGATTAATTTCTATTCCAGCAACGGCTCCCACGTCACCCAGAATTTTGATGTGCTGGACTTGACGCTGTCGGCCACTGCGGCTGAGGGGTTGGAGTCGCAAACCCGCACCTGGTCTAAAACCGGGCAGTTTGGCGGTGAGATTTTCAACAGTGCCACGCTGGCTGCCCATGGTCTGACCACGGCCGAGCAGGCGCTGGAGTTACTCAAAGCGCCCAACTGCCCCACAGGCCGCATGGACCTGATCTTGATGCCCGATCAGATGATGCTGCAAATCCACGAGTCCATCGGCCACCCGCTGGAGCTGGACCGCATTCTGGGTGACGAGCGCAACTACGCAGGCTGGAGCTTTGTCAAACCCGCTGATTTTGGGCAACTCAAATACGGCTCGGACTTGATGAACATCTCGTTCGACCCAGGCCGCGCGAATGAGATGGCCAGTTACGACTTTGACGATGGTGGACACCGCGCCTCGAAGGAAATGCTGATCGAAGGTGGCGTGCTCAAACGCGGCCTGGGTTCGCTCGAATCACAAACCCGCAGCGGTTTGCCGGGGGTGGCCAACTTCAGGTCATCGTCGTGGAACCGTGCACCGATTGACCGCATGGCCAATATCAATTTGGAGCCCGGCAAGTCATCGCTTGACGAGTTGATCGGCCAAGTGGAGAACGGCGTGTTGATGAGCTCAAACCGCTCTTGGTCAATTGACGACTACCGCAACAAATTCCAGTTTGGCTGCGAGCGCGGCCAGTTGATTGAAAACGGCAAACTCACCAGCATTGTGCGCAACCCGAATTACCGGGGTGTGACGGTCGATTTCTGGAGCCGATTGGCCGCAGTAGGGCATGAAGACACGGTGCATGGCACCGCGTTTTGTGGCAAGGGTGAGCCCAGCCAGGTGATCCGCGTCGGCCATGCCTCGCCACCGTGTCTGTTCAAGGGCGTGGAAGTGTTTGGAGGTGCAGCATGAACGCTAGACAGCCCATTCAAAACGCATTCAGCACGACGGTTCACTCGCACTTCAATGCGGTAGCCGATACCGTGTTGGGGAGCTTGCACACAGGCGAAGAACTCACGGTGAACCTCAGCGCGGAAGAGACGCTGTTTGTCCGCTTCAACAACAACCGTGTGCGCCAGAATACCGATGTATCGCAGATGAGCCTGTCGCTGCGATTGCAATCCGCAGGCCGCACCGTGGAGAAATCACGCACGCTCAGCGGTGGTCTAGCTAGTGACCACCGCGCGGTGGCGCGCTTACTTCAAGCCTGCCGCGATGAGGCGGCAGTGTTGCCGGTTGACCCGAATCAAGTGCCGCTGGCGAACAACGGAACGAGTCGCGATGACTTCACCGGCGCGCTGTTGGCCACGCAAGACGTGGTGAGCGCCGTGGTTGGCCCGGCAGCGGGTTGCGACTTGGCGGGCCTCTACGCGGGCGGTGTTTCCATCCGCGCCAACCGCAATTCCAAAGGCCAAAGCCATTGGTTTGCGACCGAGACTTTCTTTCTCGATTATTCGCTCTACAACGGCTCACTCGCCGCCAAAGGAAGCTACGCGGGCAGCCACTGGCAGGCGGCCGAATGGGCGGCCAACCTGGCGCGCACCAAGTCCCTCTTGGCGCTGTTGGGCTGCACGCAGCAAAACGTGCAGCCAGGGGCTTATCGCACTTATCTTGCACCGCGCGCATTTTCAGATTTGATTGGCATGCTGGGTTGGAACGCACTGTCTGGCGCCGCCTGGAAGCAGGGCCGCAGTCCGTTCAAAAAACTGATGGAAAAAGAGTCACGTTTGTCGCCGCTGCTCAATATCGATGAGAACTTTGAGTTGGGCCTCACGCCGCGTTTCAACAGTCTGGGCGAAGTGTCGGCTGAGCGACTGAGCCTGATCGAGCAGGGCGAGTTGAAAAACCTGCTGGTCAGCTCACGCACCGCCAAAGAATACGCATTGACCGCCAATGGCGCTGCCGACGGCGAAGCCCCGCGCGCCATCGACGTGAAGTGCGGGCAGTTGCAAGAAAAAGATGTGCTCAAGGAAATCGGCACAGGCTTGTACCTGTCCAACCTGCACTATCTGAACTGGAGCGACCCAGTGAGCGCCCGAGTGACGGGCATGACGCGCTACGCCTGCTTCTGGGTCGAAGGCGGCGAAATCGCAGGCCCCATTAAAGACCTGCGCTGGGACGAAAGCCTCTACCAGGGTCTGGGCTCCAAACTGATGGCACTGACCACGCATTCGGAGATCGACCCCGCAACCGACACGTATTTTCAGCGCGCACTGGGCGGGTCTCGTACTCCGGGGGCGTTGATTGATGGGTTTACTTTCACACTCTAGTGGTCTGCTGCGGTCTGAATTGCTATATATTAAGTAGCTAATTGCGTATAATGTACGAGAGCTCGAGGGTTCAGATGGCTTCAAGTAGATGCCTGACCGGACACCGCCTGGGTTCTGAACTAGCGCACCGGTGCCGCGTTTGCGATCAGCGCGCTCCACCCAAACTACATTGCCAATATGTTAAATTTGTCCTATGTAAGTAGATGCAACGGGCTTAGCATCGTGTCTTCTTAATGACTTGTGCAGTCAATACCTTGATCGCGCACGAGTTGAGCTTCTAACAAGACGAAACCGATGACCTTGCCGACACCACCCACTGGACTGCTTGACAACACGCAAATCGTAACGCCAGCGCAGGGGCGCTACATTGCGCACGCCGCAGTCGGCTGCAATAACGTAAGCGAGGCCGCGCTCTGGTACGCGCAGGTGCTCGGCGCGCAACCCGTCAGAATATTGGACGACCGCGTGACCTTCAGCGTTGGCGGTGTTTTGCAGCTGGTTTGCCATCTTGAAAAACGCGCTATTGCCCGAAACCCACGCGCGTACCCGCAGCACTTTGGTCTTACTTTCATGCAAATGGAAGACTTCGACCGCCTGGCTTCGCACATCGAGAAACTGGGCATCAAGACGATGGCAGGCCCGACGATGCGGTTCCCCAACACTGACCACGAACATCAGACCTTGATGCTGGCCGATCCGTCGGGCAATGTGGTCGAATTCAAGTGCTACGTGCGGCCTGAGTGCAGCTACTGATTTCACTGAGGCTTCGATCAACAAGGCATCAATCACCATGACCCACAACTTTCTCGACACCCCCAAACGCACCGTCAAACCCCGGGACTTTGGCATCAACTCGATGATCGACAACGGCGTGCCCACGCGGTACTTCACCGACGTGGTCGAGAGCAATGCCGAGTTGATCGACTTTGTCAAATTCGGCTGGTGCACGGCGCTGGTGATGGGCGATCTGTCGAAAAAGATTGAATGCCTTGTGGCCAACAATGTGGACTACTACTTTGGAGGCACGCTGTTCGAAAAAGCCCTTTCGCAAAACAAGCTGGACGCGTTTTACAAGTTCCTCAAGAACTTTGAATGCAAGTTCATGGAGGTGTCCGATGGCACCTTGACGATCTCCAGCCGCGACAAAGCCAAACACATCGCAGACTTTGCCAAAGAGTTTGTCGTCTTCAGCGAAGTGGGAAAAAAAGACATTGACGAGGCCGACAACATGCCCATCTCGCGCTGGATTGACGAGATCCACAACGACCTGGCTGCAGGCGCGTCCAAGGTCATTCTGGAGTCGCGCGAATCCGGTAAAAGCGGCATTTGTGATGCCAACGGTAACCTGCGGCCCGACCTGGTCTCCAGCATCACCAAATCCCGCTTTCGCGCCGCTGACGCGCTGTGGGAAGCGCCGAACAAGATGCTGCAAACCAGCCTGATCTCCACCATTGGCCCCAACGTCAACCTGGCCAACATCGCGTTTGGTGACATCGTGGGGCTGGAAACACTGCGCCTGGGCATTCGCTCAGACACCTTCAACCTGTACAACTCAACCGGCAGCAATTACGCATCGCTGGACACGGGCCGTGCACCGTTTGATCACCCGGAGCGCCGTGGCGCGCCGGGCCTGGTGACGGACCGCGTTCGACGGGCACGATAGGCCACCGTACCGATGAAGTTGAACATCGTCCAGGGAACCACCAGCGCTTATCCTGATGCGGACATCAACATCGTCATCGATGTCATCCGCGCGTTCACCGTCAGCCATATCGCGTTCATGCGCGGTGCACGCGAGATATTTTTGGTCAACACGGTTGAAGAGGCCTTCGCGCTCAAGGCGGAGCACGCCGGGTATCTGCTGGCTGGCGAAATCGGCGCGCTGCCGATTGCGGGGTTTGACCTCGACAACTCGCCCCACACATTCTCCACCGCTGATCTTGACGGCAAATCGCTGGTGCAAAAGACCACCAACGGCGTCAAAGCCACCCTGCTGGCGTTGAGCGCTCCAACAGTCTTCGTCACGGGCCTGTCCAACGCCCGCAAGACCGCACTGCACGTCAAGCAGTTGGCAAACAGCATCTCAGGCTGTCGCATAAACATCATCGCGTCGCACCCGCAAGATGACGACGATCTAGCCTGCGCCGAGTACATCCAAGACCAGCTCCTGGGCGGCAATACCATCCCTGTTGAAGCGATTCAAAACCGAATCAAAAACGCGCGGTCTGCCAAAAAATTCTTTGACCCTGAACAGGCTGAGTTCAACGAAAAAGACATTGCCTTTTGTGTACGCGAGGTCGACTGCGACTTTGTCATGCAGGTCGATAGCAACGCCCGCCCGCCTCGAATCGTCACGCAAGTCAGCTTGACCCTATACCGAAGTGCAGTGGTCTAAATCACAGCCCTTCCCGGCGCGTAGGAGCCTTTGATCTGCGTGCGGTGCATCACGCGGCGGGCCTTGGGGTCGAACGGGTCGCGCCGGTGCATGGTGGTGCGGTTGTCCCACAGCACCAAGTCTCCCAAGGCCCAGCGGTGCTGGTAAACCGTTGTGCCGACGTAGCTCCAAAGCTCGTCCAGCAGCCGCTCAGATTCTGCCAGTTCCAGGCCCATCACATAAGCGTTGCGGCGCCGGCCCAGATACAGCGCGAAGTCGCCTGACTCGGGATGCTGAATGATGGCAGGATGCGCGGTGCCGACCGAGGTGCGGGGGTCGTTGCTGGCCGTCATGCCCTTCCTGATATTGCCGCCCGAGTCAAACGTACCGTCATGCTTAATGTCGAGGTGCTTGATGCGGTCAACGAGTCTGCGCGGCATCGTCGCCAACGCGTCTTTCATGCTGCTGAAGGAGGTATTGCCACCGATTGCGGGAATTTCCAGAGAGTAGAGCATGGACGCATCGGGCGGCATGGCGGCATAGCTCATGTCGGTGTGCCACACCGCCTCGCCGTCACCCAACGCACCAATGGGTTCGCCTTTGTCATCCAGCACATTGGAGACAACATAGACCTCGGGGTAGCCTTCGGGTGATTTGCGGCCTGCGCCTTGATTCGGCGGCGAATCCAGCGCGCCAAAGTGCCGCGAAAAAGTCAACAGATCATCGTCGGTCAAGTGCTGGTTGCGAAATAGGAGCACGTCATGCTGATACCAGGCAGACTTGATCCGGGCGACGTCATCGGCATTGACAGCGGACAGGTTAATACCCCTGATCTCCGCACCGACCGAGCCGGTGCTGTGGATTTCAAACTCGGCGAATGTTTCTGCGGTCACATGCAACTCCTGCTCGGGCTTAAAAGGTTTTTTCTTGAACGCGAGTCTAGCGTGCAAACCCGCTTGCAATCGCAGTGATAGCGCCACTGCCGCATATAGCCTCAACTTCTGCCAATTTGTTCACGGATAAAATGGTTACCCGCATGCGAAAATATTGTCGGTCTGACTGATTGCTTCGGGTTCTGTTCATAAGGTTGATTGATGGCTGACATGTTTTTGATTTTGTGCATCGTGCTCAGCGCGTACTTCATCCGGGGCATTACCGGGTTTGGCTCAGGCCTGATTGCAGTGCCACTGTTGGCGCTTTCACAGCCTTTGCAGTTTGCCATTCCTTTGGTGCTCGCGCTGGATTTCACCGCCTCTATGGCGTTGGGTGGCATCAATCGCAAGCTGGTCGACTGGAGTGAGATCAAGATTCTGCTGCCCGCCGGGCTGGTGGGGGCCTGCATTGGCGCCTTCGCGCTCCTTAAATTGCCACCAACGCCGATTTTGGTGACTCTGGGTGCGTTCACCATGTTCTTTGGCTTCAGAAACATCTTTGGCCTGCAGCCCAGTGAAAAAATTTCTCGCGGCTGGGCCGTTCCCGCAGGGCTGGCTGGCGGCGGCGCAGGTGGTCTGTTTGGCGCGGGCTCGCCGCCCTATGTGATGTACCTCACTCGCCGTTTGCTCGATAAGGGTGTCATGCGTGCCACGTTCTCGTGCCTTATCGCCATTGACGGCGGCTTTCGCCTCGGGCTCTTTCTCTTCGCCGGACTGCTGGGCGACCCCAGGCTGCAACTAACCTATGCGGTTGCCTTGATCCCCATGGCCTTGGGGCTTTTCAGTGGCAACAAGGTACACCTTGACATGACCAGCGAGGGCATGCTCAAAGTGGTTGGGGCGCTGCTGGTTGTCAGCGGTGCTCTGTTATTCTTCAAGGCTGCGATTTGACCGAAGTGCGCCGTCGTTGGTTTTCATTGATTGAGGTAAAAAATATGCATACAAGACGATTCATCCCCAGACTGGTAGCCGTTGTCGCGCTCTTCGGTGTGGCTTTAGGTTTTGCAATTCCTGGCGTTGCCATGGCCCAAGACAAACCCTATGCGTTCAATGTCCTGAACCAGCGCAGCATCGCTTTGACGGCGCAGTATTGGAATCCGATCCTCACCTACGTCACAGCGAAAAGCGGTGTGCCGCTGGAGCTTAAGTTGGCTAAAACCGCCAAAGAAGGCAACGCAGCGGCTGAGAAAGGGGCGTACGACTTCCTCTACACCAACCATTTTTTCACCCCCGAGCGCGACAAGCTAGGCTACCGCGTGATTGCGCGCCCAGCGGGGCCAGGCATCAAATCACAAATCGTTGTGCCCGCAGATTCGCCTGTAAAAACTTTAAGCGATCTGGAAGGCAAAGATGTTGCCTTTGTGTCGCCAGACGGGTTCACCGGTTACTGGCTTTCTTATGACGCGCTTTTGGCTGCCAAGGTAAAGGTCAACGTGGTTTTCACGGGTAACCAGGAGGCCTCCTCGGCCCAGCTCAAGGTCAATAAAGTGGCCGCTGCCGGCGTCAACAGCACGATCATGGCGCGCTATGGCCGCCGCGAAGGATTTGAATATCGTGCTGTGTGGACATCGGAGCTCTTTCAAGACCTGTGCATCATGGCCAATCCAAAAGTCTCTGTGGACAAATCGACCGCCGTCGCCAACGCGCTAATTGGCATGCTCAAAGACCCAGCGGGTCGCAAGATACTTGAAGATGGGGCCGAGTTGCTGAAAAGCGCTGGCGAGTTAGGGTTCGTGGCCGCTGAAAATCGAGATTACGACAACTACCGTGCTTTCTACAAACAGACCCTGGTCAAACAATAAAGCAACAGGTCAACAGGGCAGGATTGAAGGCGTTGGAGACAAAATATGATACGTTTGTTTAAGTTTTGGGAGGGTTGGGGGCTTGTCTCTCGGCTGATGTTGGCCGTGGGCGTTGCCATCGTTGCAGGTGGCAGCGTGCAGACTTTCCTGTTCATTGCCGAGGGCGCAACCGAGAATTCAGCACGCCTCAAGCGTGAGTTGACTGAAACTTTAAGCTTTATTGCTCCGCTGATTGCCGACCAGGCTTTGGTGGGTGAATACGCGGCTATTGACCAACTGGTTAAAAAGCAGGTCACCAAGGGTGAGATAGACCGCTTTGAATGGGTTGACAAAGATGGCCGCAAGCTGGTCGCGCAAGACAAGACCGACGTGGTGATTGCACCAGCCTGGTTCAAGAGCATGGCCAGTATCGATGTGCCCGAGGAGAGTATCGAGGTCACGGCGGGCGGCGTCGGCTACGGCACGCTCTATGCCCGCATGACACCTATCAAGGCCCAGAACCGGCTTTGGTTGCAGTTTGTCAAGCAGTTGCAGATTGTGGCGGCCATGCTGTTCCTGATGCTGCAGTTCATCTGGCTGATTTTCCGCGGCAACCTGGGCACGCTGCGCAGCTTGGCAGAGAGTGCCAACCGCTTCAGCCAGGGGGATCGCTCGGCGCGCATCACGCCCGAGGGCGCGCCCGAGGTTCGCCTGGCCGCAGAAGCCTTCAACAACATGGCCAACCACACTGAGAGTTTGCTGGCCTCATTGGGCACCAGCGAATCCAAAAACCGGCTGCTGGCCACCATTGTTGAGCAGTCCAGTGAAGCGATTTGGACTAAAGACTTGAGCGGCGTCATCACCTCCTGGAACGCCGGTGCGACCGTCATGTTGGGTTACTCGCAAAGCATTGCGGTGGGTCGCCAGCTTGGCATTGACGAGCCCGACGCTGCCCGCGATGCAGTGCACATGTCTCGCCTGGCGGCAGGTGAGCGGTTCGCGTATGACACCAAGGCGCGAACCGAATCTGGCGCACAAATCGACCTGCAGGTGGCGACGGCACCCTTGATGAATGAGACCAATGAATGCATCGGCACCATTGCCGTGGCACGCGACATCACGCAAAACAAACGCGCCGAGGAGGCTTTGCGGCAAGCCCGAGGTGCGGCTGAAGCGGCCAATCACGCCAAGAGTTCGTTCCTCGCCCGCATGAGCCACGAGATTCGCACGCCCATGAATGGCGTGCTGGGCATGACCGAGTTGCTGCTCGAGACGGGGCTGTCCAGCGTGCAGCGCAAATACGCAGAGACGGTGCAAAGCTCGGGTAAAAATTTGCTGGCCATCATCAATGACGTGCTGGATTTCTCCAAGATTGAGGCGGGCAAGCTGGAGCTTGAGGCGGTGGAGCTCGACCTGCGTCAGTCGCTCGAAGACATTGTGGATCTGCTGGCCGAGCGCGCACACGCCAAAGGCCTGGAATTGGCTTGCCGGATTCCGTCAGACCTCGATACCTATGTGGTGGGCGACCCGCTGCGCCTGGGTCAAGTTCTGACAAATCTTATCGGCAATGCCATCAAGTTCACGCAGAATGGCGCGGTCGTCATCAGCGTTACCCAAGTGCGGCAAACCGATGCCAAAATCACGGTGCGATTTGAAGTGACAGACACCGGTCAGGGCATCAGTCTGGACGCGCAGTCGCGTATTTTTGACGAGTTCTCCCAGGCGGATGGATCTACTACACGTAAGTATGGTGGCTCGGGCCTGGGTTTGGCCATCAGCCGCCAACTCGTCGAAATGATGGGCGGCATTCTCCAAGTCAAATCGGCCCTTGGCGAGGGCTCCACCTTCTTCTTCAGTTGCGAGTTTGACAGACAGCAGCGCTCGTCGCTGAACGCATCACACGCTTTGCTGACCGGTTCGCTCACGGGCCTGCGCACGCTGATTCTGGAATCAAGCTCGGTGGGCCGTGGTATTTTGCACTCCCAGGTTTGCAACTGGGGCATGCATGTTCGTGTAGCCGAAACGCCCGAGCACGGTATAGAGTTGATGCGCCAGGCCGCAGCGGGCAAGCAGCCGTTTGACCTGGCGGTGATTGACCTGGGCTTCTCGGGGACAGACGCGCTGGAGTTGGCGCAAGCGATCAAGGCAGATGAGGCCATTTCCAGCGTGCGCCTGGTGATGCTGACCCCGGTAGGCAACCACACCATCATCAAGGCAGCTCGCGCTGCGGGCATTGACGCCTGTGTGGTCAAGCCAGTGCGCCAGTCGGACTTGTATGAGAACCTGGTCAACGTGATGTCCGACGAGAAACCACATGCGATTGACGTGGCTTTATCGGTGGTGGACATTGCGATGTCACCACTGGCAGGCAGTAGGGGCAAAATTTTGCTGGTCGAAGACAATCTGGTGAATCAGGCCGTCGCGTTGGGCATGTTGCAGAAAATGCAGGGCTACGACGTGGTGGTGGCCAACAATGGCAATGAAGCGCTGGACGACTTCAAGCAAAGCGCCTTCGATGTCATCTTGATGGATTGCCACATGCCCGAGTTGGATGGTTTTGAGGCTACCATGGAAATCCGCAGGCTGGAGCAGGCGTCCAGCCGCAAACGCATCCCCATCATCGCCCTGACTGCCAACGCCATGGCGCAAGACCGCCAGGACTGCCTTAACGCGGGTATGGATGACCACCTGGCCAAACCCTTAAGCCGCGTGCAGATGCAAGAAATGCTGAATCGCTGGATGCCCGTTGCCGATCAAACTCAGCCGTCTGGCCTGACAGACAGCCCGTTGACCTTGCCAGCTGACATCGATGTGATTGACAAGCAGGTGCTGTCGCAATTGCGGGAGCTGCAACACGCGGAGGACCCTGACTTGCTCAACCGGGTCATCACGATTTATCTGGCGGAATCGCCAAAAATCATCGCCAAGATGAAGCAGGCCGTGCAGCAGGGCTCATTGATCGAGACTGAGCGCATGTCGCATTCCCTCAAATCCAGCAGTGCCAACGTCGGTGCGACCGCTCTTTCCGCCTTGTGCAGCGACATTTATTTAGCCACACGGGCAGGACACATGGGTGTGGCGAGCGACTCGATGATGGCGCTGGAGTTGGAGTTTGCGCGGGTGAAAAGCGCACTGAAGGCAGAAATGAAAATCACTGCTTGAGCGTAACTCTGTCAAAAATTAACCTTTGAGTTAATTTTAACGCGAAAAAAAAGAGAAAATGTTGACTTAGGAGGAGTCTACGGACCGAGCTCCCGTCGTATATAGACAGCGTGCTATTAAATTAAATAGTCTCGATCAGCCCAGCAGGCATCGTAGGCGCCATGTCGCCCGTGCAATACTTCGTAAACACCGCGCGCAGATCCGGCAGGTTGATGGGTTTGGGCAAAAAGTCGTCCATGCCCGCGGCTCTACAGGCGTCTCTATCGGACGCTGATGTGTTGGCACTGATGCCCACAATCGGCACCCGGTAAATCTCGGTTTCCTCGATGAAACGGATGAGCACGGTGGCCTGTAGGCCGCTCATCGTAGGCATCATGACATCCATCAAGATCATGTCCCAATGCGCGGTGGGGAAGAGCTCAACGGCTTCCAGTCCGTTGTGCGCGACTACCACCTCGTGACCATCTTTCTCAAGAATTTTCTTGAACAACAACTGGTTTACCAGCAAGTCTTCCACCAACATCACGCGAAGTGGGCGCTGCGCAGCTCCCTCAGCGGCAGTCGCCGAGGCATTCTCCAGCGCCAGTCTCGCCTTGTTTTGCGCAATGGATTGCGTCATCAAAAGGCGTTTTTCAGCAATTTCTTGCTGGGGATTAAATGGCAATGGCATGGGAAACTAGCGGATCGGGGTTGCAAAAATTATTCGTGCTCCAAAATTTTACCTTTCACCAGCCTTTGCCTGGTAGGTACTTTTACCGCTTTTTCGTTCTATCTGAAATCACGGCAAATGCAAACTGCGTTCAAAGAGAGTCTTGTCGTAACCCAGCACCGCTGCTCGGTCAAGGATCTGCGCAAAAGTGATGTCGCTCAGTTGCGCATTGCGCGAGAGCACCCAGCCGTACTGGCGCGACGGGTCTCCTACCAGCGCCCACTGGTAGTCCGGGTCAAGCGCCAGCACCCAGTAGTCGCCATAGAACGGCCTGAAAAAGCTGACGCGCAATTTGGCGTTGTTACTGCCTTCCACAATTTTCGCAACCCCGGTAGCCACCTCTGACTTGCCTCCGGCTCCCGTGCAACGATTCAACACACTCAGGTCTTTACCGTCCATCGCATAGGTGGCCCGCGTGTTGCTCACACACAGGCTTTGAAAGCGGTTGGGAATCAGCGCCTGCTGGTACCAGGTGCCCAGGTAGCGCTGCACATCAACGCTGGCCACAACCGGGGGCGGTGGCATGTCAGATTTGTTGTGGCTGGAGGTGCAGGCTGACAGCACAAGTACTGTCAGCGCTACCACCGTCAAATGCGCCGCACTGACCCCTCTCATCGTCTTGATGCCGTTCTCATTTAGCAGTTGATTTGGGCTGCACGTCGTTAACCTTCACCGTGTACTTGCCGCTCAAAATCGCCTCTTCTTTGGCCTTGACTTTGGCGACGATCTCGGCGGGCACTTTGCTGGCAAACGTACCCAACGGCGACAGCTCTGAGCCCTTGTGCTTCATCATCGAAAATGGGCCGTAGTCTTCGGCGGTGAACTTTCCTTCTTTGACAAGTTTCACGGCGCGGTCAATGCTGGGCTCCATGTTCCAAATGGCGGAGGCGACTACGGTATCCGGGTATTTGTCTTGCGTATTGATCACGTTGCCAATCGCCAGTTTGCCCTTTTCCTTGGCCGCGTCGCTCACGCCGAAGCGCTCGGCGTAAAGCACATCCGCACCTTTGTCGATCATGGCAAAAGCCGCTTCCTTGGCTTTGGGTGGATCAAACCAACTGTTGATGAAGCTCACAGTAAATTCAACTTTGGGGTTGGTTTCTTTCGCACCCGCCATGAAGGCATGCATCAGGCGGTTGACTTCGGGAATGGGAAAGCCGCCCACCATGCCGATCTTGTTGCTCTTGGTCATGCCACCGGCGATCATGCCTGTCAGGTAAGCGGGCTCCTGAATGTAGTTGTCAAACACGCTGAAGTTCGGGGCCTGCGGCTTGGCAGACGAGCCCATCAAGAACGAGACTTTGGGAAAGTCTTTAGCCACTTTGCGCGCTGCCGCTTCCACCGCAAACGCTTCGCCCACGATCAGAGTGTTGCCCGCCGTGGCGTACTCACGCATCACGCGCTCGTAATCTGCGTTGGCGACGTTCTCGGTGGCTTTGTATTCGATATCGCCACGCGCTTCGGCGGCTTTCAACGCTTTATGAATGCGGCCAGCCCATTGCTGCTCAAAAGGTACGGTGTAGATACCCGCAACCTTGGGTTTGGCTTGCGCCCAGGCAATGCCAGGCACAGCGACTGCTGCTGCGGTTGCCAGAGCTACGAGGTGGCGGCGATTCAATGACGTGACGGACATGTTTTCTCCTGTTAGATTGATAAAACTCATGCAAACTATGTGCCAGCCCGCTCCAGCATGGCGTGCAGCAGCACATTGCAACCCGCCGTGATGTGCTCGGGCTTGGCATCTTCGATCTCGTTGTGGCTGATGCCGTCTTTGCACGGGATGAAAATCATCCCGCTAGAGGCCAGACGCGCCATGTACACCGCATCGTGCCCCGCGCCAGACACAACCGGCATGTTGGAGTAACCCAGTTTTTTCGCCCCGCGCGCCACCGCATCAATGCAGTCCGCGTGAAAGTCGATAGCCGAGTAGCTTGAGACCATTTCGATCTCGATCTTCAGCCCCGTCTCAGCGCTCAATTTGGCGGCGTAGGCCTTTACCTCGGTAACCATTTGGTCTACGAGCGCATCGGTGCTGTTGCGCAAGTCCATGGAGAACTTCACCCGGCCCGGAATCACATTGCGGCTGTTGGGGAAGACCTGCACCATGCCCACCGTGCCGCGTCCGTGCGGTTTGTGGCGCAGTGCGCTGGCCACCACCTCCTGCATCAAGTGCGTGGCGACTTGCAGTGCGTCTTTGCGCAATGCCATCGGCGTGGGGCCTGCGTGCGCTTCCATGCCCGTCACCGTGCAGTCAAACCAGCGAATGCCCAGCACGCCTTGCACCACACCGATGGTGATGTCGTGGTCTTCCAGCACTGGCCCTTGCTCAATATGGGTTTCAAAATAAGCGCCGATGGGGTGATCGCCCGGCTCCTGCGGGCCGAGGTAGCCAATGCGCTGCAGCTCGTCTTTGACAGACTTGCCTTCCAGATCTTTCGCAGCATAGGCGTGCTCCAGCGTGAAGGCCTTGGCGAATACGCCCGAGCCCATCATCACCGGCACGAAGCGCGAGCCTTCTTCATTCGTCCAGAAGGCAACCTCTATCGGTGCCTCCGTTTCAATGCCATGGTCGTTCAAGGTGCGCACCACTTCGATGCCGGCCAGCACGCCGTAGTTGCCGTCAAACTTGCCACCGGTGGGCTGGGTGTCGATGTGGCTGCCGGTCATGATCGGGGGCAGGGCGTTGTTGCGGCCTGCGCGGCGCATGAAGCCGTTGCCGATCTTGTCGATGGTCACCGTCATGCCTGCCTCACGCGCCCAGCGGGTTACGAGATCACGTCCCTGCTTGTCGAGGTCGGTCAGCGTCAGGCGGCAAACTCCTCCTTTGGGTGTGGCACCAATTTTCGCCAGCTCCATCAACGAATCCCAAAGTCGGTCGCCGTTAATGCGCAGCGTGTCTATGTTGACCAAAGTTTCAGTGCTCATGTTCATCTCCTATGGATGGGGAAATTCAGCGTTGCACGGCGGTAGCTGCAGTGGCCTGTGCACGGCGCTGGTTGGCTTCAAAGTTTGGCCCAAACGCCGGGCGCTTGATGTAGCGGCCCACGCCCTGTTTTGCCCGCAGATCGCCTTTGACAAACACCAGTTCGCCCTGGCTGATGGTGTGGCTTGGAATACCTTTGACGGTACGGCCTTCAAAGATATTGAAGTCGCCCTTGCTGAACTGTGTTTTGGCCGACAGGGTCTTGGTGCCCGCCGGATCCCACACTACCAAGTCCGCATCGGCCCCCACGCTCACCGAGCCTTTTTGCGGGTAGATATTGAACAGCTTGGCGGCGTTGGTCGAGGTAACGGCGACGAACTCTGAAGGTGTCAGCCGCCCGGTGTTGACACCGGCGTCCCAAATGATCGACAGCCGCTCCTCCACACCGCCGCAGCCGTTCGGGATCTTGGAGAAATCGTCCTTCCCCGCTGCTTTTTGCGAGGCGCAGAAGGTGCAGTGATCGGTCGCGGTCGTGTGCAGATTGCCTGATTGCAAGCCGCGCCACAAAAACTCCTGATTGCCTTTGGGCCGAAACGGC
>JANOTO010000097.1:0-3948 GCA_031416395.1 Rhodoferax sp.
CCTCGGTGATGATCAGCCCCGCACCGTTTTTGGGGTCGGCGCGCTGCGCGTAGTAGGTGATCATGAGCGCGTTGGGCACGGCACCGGGCGCGCGGTTGCGTGTGAGCGGGGCCATGACAACGCGGTTGGCCAGGTGCATGGAACCGACTTGATGGGGGCTGAACATCGAGGGCATTACTTGATCAAGCCTTCGGCTTTCATGGCGGCCACGGTGGCGGGGCGGGCGGCGATACGCGCACGGTAGGCGTTTAGGTTGCTGTAGGCGGCGAGATCCACGCCGACTAGAGGCGCCCAGTTGGTGACGTTGAATAAGTAGCCGTCGGCCACGCTGTAGGCATCGCCCATGACGAACTGTTTGCCCGACAGCTCGGCATCGGTGAACTTCAGTCGATCATGCAGCTTGGCGATGACCATGGGTTTGTATTCGGCAGGCGTGGCCGGGTTGAACAGCGGGCCAAAGCCTTTGTGCAGCTCGGTGCCGATGAAGTTGAGCATCTCTTGCAGCTTGGCGCGCTCAAACGTGCCGTTGGCTGGGGCGAGGTTTTTGGCGGGAACTTGGTCGGCAATGTACTGCACGATGGCCGGGCCTTCGCGCAACTGGCGGCCATCGTCCAGCACCAACAGCGGCACGTAGCCCAGCGGGTTGATGGTGTAGTAGTCGGTGCCGTCGGCCAGCTTGTGCGTTTTGGTGGGAGCGGCGATGGCTTCGTACTTCAGGCCCGCTTCTTCGAGCGCGATGTGCGGCGAGAGGGAGCAGGCACCGGGGGAGTAGTACAGTTTCATGATGTCGTCCTTGGGGTTGGCTCCGTGTGGGAGCCGGGTTGAAAAATCGCAGGAGCGGTGATGGTAGCCACGGGCAATGGCCTTTGTTGGCCAAGTTTAAGGAGATGGGTGGCGCGTTAGCGAAGCAAAGGCTTCCAGTCTGAGTTGGGTTACCACATTTGTAGTAAATTTGACCGCTTCAGACCTCCAAAGGCACTCAAAACAGCCTCCGTGGCTATTTTGAGTATTGAACGAGCTTGTAGCTCTCGGATAATATGTGTAAACAGCTATTATAAATATAGCAAATTAAGCTAAACCGCATACCCCGGATTCTCCCGATCCAGCTTGCGCAACAGGGCGGGCCACGCGAGGTTGGCGGCACTTTGGCCGGCAGTGGCCATCTTCATCGCGTTTTTGTTGGCCTCCATCGGCGCATGGCCAATCAGGGTGACATCGCCGCCCGCTTGCGCGTCAATCTGGATGCGGCAGGCGCTCTCCAAAAAGTACATGTACAAAAAGGCCTCGGCGATGCTGCTGCCCACGGTCAGCAAGCCGTGGTTGCGCAGGATCAGGTTGTTGGCTTTGCCCAAGCTCGCTTGCAGGCGCGGCTTCTCGTCGGCATACAGGGCGATGCCTTCGTAGTCGTGGTAAGCGAGGCTGTTGAGGATGATGGTCGACTGCTGGCTCACCGGCAGCAAGCCGCCCTTTTGCGCGCTGACGCCCACGCCCGCGCGCGAGTGCGTGTGCAGCACGCAGCCGGCATCGTCGCGCACCTCATGAATGCAACTGTGAATCGTGAAACCCGCCGGGTTGACCGGGAACGGCGAGTCGCTCAGCTTGCTGCAGCTTTGGTCGATCTTGATCAGGCTGGACGCGGTGATCTCGTCAAACATCAGGCCGTAGGGGTTGATCAAAAAGTGGTGCTCTGGCCCTGGGACGCGTGCGGAGATGTGGGTGAAGATCAAGTCACTCCAGCCGTAGGCCGCCACCAGGCGGTAGGCGGCGGCGAGGTCAACGCGCAGTTGCCATTCTTCGACGCTGGTGACTTCTTTGAGGGATGGGATTTTCATGGGGAGTCTTTCGGTTGGAGTGTGCGTTTCGAATATTAGGCCAAGACTGGGTTTTGGGTTGTCTATTTGAAGACAGGCCAGGCTTTGTCGGCTAAAATGTACAAAACTACGAAAGTTGTACAAATGCAGACTGTTGCTCTCAGTGAATTTCGTGCCAATGCCTCCGCCATGATTGACTTGGTCGAGAAGGGCGAAACAGTGCGTATTTTGCGGCACGGCAAGCTGGTGGCCGAGGTGCGGCCCTTGGCGCAGGAGCCAGTACGTGTACCGAGCTGGAAGCTGCCGATTGAGCCGCTGAACATTGTGCGTCCGGACGGCAAAAGCGGTGCCCAGCTGATTATTGAAGAGCGGGAGAGCGGGTTGTGAGTCGAATCTTGTTTGACTCGTCGGCCCTGTACAAACGCTACAACCGAGAGGGTGGCCGTGAGCAGGTACTTTCTTTTTTTGAGCGTGCCAGTGCGGTCGTGGTGGCCGCGCATTGCTTGACTGAAGTCGCCTCGGCGTTCCATCGGCAGCGGCATGATGGGCTTTTATCGGATGACGACTATGACGCAATGATGCAGCGGGTGCAGCGCGAGTTTTCAGAGTTTGAGGTCATAGTGCTCGACAGGCGCGTGGAAGCATTCGCCATTGCGGCGATGCGCCGAGCCCGGCTACGCGCCATGGATGCTTTGCATGTCGGCACCGCGATGGCTTCTGGCATCGGCCTTTTCGTGACCGCTGACCGCAGGCAGGCTGACGCGGCTAAAGCGGTTGGCTTGGCCACCGAGTGGATTGGCGCCTGAGCGCACATGAATGGAATTGGAAGATGAACTACCCCCAAGAATTTGACGTCATCGTCGTAGGCGGCGGCCACGCGGGCACCGAGGCCGCGCTTGCCAGCGCACGCATGGGCTGCAAGACTTTGCTGCTTTCGCACAATATTGAAACGCTGGGCCAGATGAGCTGTAACCCGTCGATTGGTGGCATCGGCAAAGGCCATTTGGTCAAAGAAGTGGACGCGATGGGCGGCGCGATGGCGCTGGCCACGGACGAGGGCGGCATTCAGTTTCGTATCCTCAACTCCAGCAAAGGCCCGGCCGTGCGGGCCACCCGTGCGCAGGCAGACCGGGTTTTGTACAAGGCTGCAATTCGCCGCCGTCTGGAAAATCAGCCGAATCTGTGGCTGTTTCAACAGGCGGTGGATGACCTGATGGTGGAGGGTGACCGTGTTGTCGGTGCCGTCACCCAAGTCGGCATTCGTTTCAGAAGCCGAACCGTGGTGCTGACGGCAGGCACGTTCTTGGACGGCAAGATTCACGTCGGCCTGAACAACTATGCGGCGGGCCGGGCGGGTGATCCGCCAGCGGTGAGTTTGAGTGCGCGGCTTAAAGAGCTGAAGCTGCCGCAAGGCCGCCTGAAAACCGGCACGCCACCGCGCTTGGACGGCCGCACGATTGATTTCAGCAAATGCGTTGAGCAGGCAGGTGATGGGATGCCGGGCGGCGAGCGGGCCGAGATGCCCGTGTTCAGCTACATGGGTAAAGCTAGCATGCACCCCGCGCAAATGGCGTGCTGGATCACGCATACCAATGCGCGCACGCACGACATCATCCGAAGCGGGTTTGACCGCAGCCCCATGTTCACCGGCGTGATTGATGGCGTGGGCCCACGCTATTGCCCCAGCGTGGAAGACAAGATCAACCGCTTTGCCGACAAGGAAAGCCACCAGATTTTTCTGGAGCCTGAAGGCCTGACGACCAACGAGTATTACCCCAATGGGATCAGCACCAGCTTGCCGTTTGACATCCAGTACAACTTGGTGCGCTCCATGGCCGGGCTGGAAAACGCCCACATTCTGCGCCCCGGCTATGCGATTGAATACGATTACTTTGACCCGACCAGCCTGAAGAGCAGCTTTGAGACCAAGGCGATTAGAGGTTTGTTCTTTGCCGGGCAGATCAACGGCACCACCGGTTACGAAGAAGCCGCCGCACAAGGCATGTTCGCGGGGATCAATGCGGCGCTGCAAGCCGGGGCTAAAACCCAATGGACGCAAGAAACGTGGGTGCCGGGCCGCGACCAGGCCTACCTCGGTGTGCTGGTCGACGACCTGATTTCTAAGGGCGTGAGCGAG
>JANOTO010000098.1:0-1777 GCA_031416395.1 Rhodoferax sp.
GGATTGAGGCCGCACATAGAACCCGCGATTCTTCTGCGCCTCCACCAAGCCTTGTGCCAACAGCTGGTCGTAGGCGGCCACCACCGTGGACGGGCTCACGCCTTGCTGCTGGGCGCACAGACGCACCGACGGCAGTCTGGCTCCAGGAGCCAGCAACCGGGTGCGAATGCGATCGGCAAAGCGACCGCTGAGCTGCTCGGACAGTGATTGGGAGGCTGACTTCATCAACATGGTGGGTGGGGAAGAGTGTGTCGCTTCAAATAACAGTACAGATTGCGTATTTGATTGAAAATGTGTACTGGTAGTGTGCTGGCAACTCGCTATAAAGTCAAGCACATGAATTCTTCAAACACGGATCACAGCCGCGGGCTGTGGCTGGGCTTTTTGGGCGTGGCCATCTTCGCGCTGACCTTGCCGATGACGCGCCTGGCCGTTGGCACGCCGGATGCGCCGCTGATGTCGGGCGTTTTCATCGCTCTGGGCCGCGCGGTGGTGGCGGGTGCGCTGTCAGCGGCGTTTTTGCTGGCCACCCGCGCACCCCTGCCGAGCAAAGCGCAATGGAAGCAACTGGCACTGGTCGCCGCCGGCGTGGTGTTTGGCTTTCCGCTGTGCACCTCCATTGCAATGCGCCACGTCGAGGCGGTGCATGCCAGCGTGATCGTGGGTGTGCTGCCGCTGGCGACGGCTGCGGTGGGCGCGTGGTTGCATGCGCAGCGGCCATCGACGGGATTCTGGATTTGTGCAGCCACAGGCACAGGGCTGGTCATTGCATTTGCCATCGTCAAGTCAGGCGCCGCTGGTTTGACGATCTCCCCTGCAGACGCCTTGCTGTTGCTGGCGATGGCCTTCGCAGCAGTGGGCTACGGTTATGGCGCAAAATTGGCGCAAACCATGCGAGCGGAGCACGTCATCTGCTGGGCGCTGGTGCTGTCATTGCCGCTGACCGTGCCCCTGGCGGCATTGCAATGGCCGCAGGTCGCCATCAAACCCGTGGCTTGGTGGGCCTTCGCGTATGTCGCAGTGTTCTCGATGTGGCTGGGCTTTTTTGCCTGGTACCGTGGCCTGGCGCTGGGCGGCACGGTGCGGGTGAGCCAGGTGCAATTGGTGCAACCGTTCATGAGCATGCTGTTTGCCGTGCCGCTGCTGGGCGAAACGTTGGACGCACTCACCGTCGGTTTTGGCCTGGCGGTGATCGCTGTCGTTTTCTTGGGCAAAAAAATGCCCGTAAACGCTCCCCGAAGCTTTGCCACTCGTATCAAAGTTAACTGACAAAGTTCGAAACAAAATCACCTTAGGAAGTGTCATGAAATTGAATGATCTGCAAACCAGCTCGCCCTGGACTTTGGCCCGCCGCGCCGAGAAGATGAACCCGTCGGTGATCCGCGAGATCCTGAAAGTCACCGAGAAGCCCGGCATCATCAGCTTTGCGGGTGGGCTGCCATCACCGAAGACATTCCCGATTGCGGAGTTCGCCCAAGCCTGCGAAGCCGTGTTGCGCGGCAAAGGCGAGGCCTACGGGCAGGCGGCACTGCAATATGCTTCAAGCGAAGGCTATGCGCCCTTGCGCGAGATGGTCGCCGCTGGCTTGCCGTGGAAGGTGGATGCATCGCAAGTGTTGATCACCACCGGTTCACAGCAAGGGTTGGACTTGATCGCCAAGGTGTTGATTGATGCGGACAGCCGCATCCTGGTCGAGACGCCGACCTACCTGGGCGCGCTGCAGGCCTTCACGCCGATGGAGCCGCTGGTGGTGAGCGTCGCCAGCGACGACGAGGGC
>JANOTO010000099.1:0-2958 GCA_031416395.1 Rhodoferax sp.
CGGCAGCAGGCCAACCAGAATGCGCCCACCATCTAAGGGCGGCAGTGGGAACAGGTTGAACACAAACATCACGACGTTGACCAGCATGCCGCCTTGGCACATTTTGATGAAGAACGGCTCGGTCAGGCCCATGCCCAGTAGCACGTACATCAGGGCGCCCCAAAACACCGCCTGAATCAGATTGGCCCCTGGCCCGGCCAGTGCTACCCACACCATGTCGCGCTTGGGGTTGCGCAGCTTGCCAAACCGCACGGGCACGGGCTTGGCATAGCCGAACAGGAACGCGCCCGAGGTGGCGAAATACAGCATCAGCGGCATCAAGATTGTGCCCACCGGGTCAATGTGTTTGATGGGGTTGAGGGTGATCCGCCCCATCACATAAGCTGTGTCGTCGCCAAAGTGGCGCGCCGCGTAACCGTGAGCGGCCTCGTGCACGGTGATGGCGAAGAGCACCGGAATGGCGTAAATCAATACGGTTTGAATGAGATTTGCAATGTCCATGCTTTGAATTGTCTCAGAGAGAATTTCTATAAGTCGTTACAACCCGAGGGCTGCGATCGAGCCACGCCCCTCGCGAATCACCACTGGGTCGCCGCCCGTCAAATCGACCACGGTGGTTGGCGCAAGCGGGCAGGCGCCAGCATCGATCACGGCGGCCACGTCATGCTCGTAGCGCTCGCGGATGTCGTGCGCGTCGTTCAGGGGCTCGGTCTCGCCACGCGGGATCAAGGTGGTTGCCAACAGCGGGCCATCGTGCAGAGCCAGCAGCTCGGCCAGCACTTTGTTGTCGGGCACGCGCAGGCCAATCGTTTTGCGCTGTGGGTGGCTGACGCGCCGGGGCACTTCCTTGCTGGCTTCCAGGATGAAGGTGTAGGGGCCGGGCGTGACGGATTTGAGCAGGCGAAACTGCTTGTTGTCCACGCGTGCGTACTGGCTCAGTTCGCTCAAATCCCGGCAGAGCAGGGTGAGGTGATGTTTGTCGTCCACGCCCCGGATTCTGCGCAGGCTGTCTGCCGCTACTTTGTCGTCCAGATGGCAGACCAGGGCGTAGCTGCTGTCGGTGGGCACGGCCACCACCCCGCCTTTTTGCAGCAAGCCCACGGCCTGCTTGAGCAGGCGCACGTGGGGGTTGTCGGGGTGAACTTCGAAGTATTGGGCCATGGTGCGATTGTCGTCAAGTGTCTGTAGGTGCAGCGATAACGGCAACCGCACGCGACTCGCGCATCGTCAGCCACGCACCCACGGCGCCGCAAACCGCAATCATCGCGATGCCCATGAACGACCATCCGTCTGGCACTTGCGAGAAGACCATCCAGCCGCCCAGCATGGCCGCCGCAATTTGCCCGTAAAGATAGGGCGTGAGCACCGCTGGCGCAGCACGCTGATACGCCAATATCAACAAGAAATGCCCGGCCGAGCCCAACAGGCAAATCAGCAGGATGCTCCACCACAGCAAGCTGGACCCCAGCGGTGCCCACACCCACGGCAGCGCGATGGAGGCGACGACAAAGCCGACCAAACCCGTGTAGAAATGCATCGTCACCGGGCTCTCGGTACGGGCCATTTTGCTGGTGAGAATCTGAAACCACGCGCTGGTGCCCACTAGCACCAGGGGCAGCAAGAGCGCCCAGTTGAAGGCCTCCTGCTGCGGGCGGATGACGATCAAGGTGCCGATAAAACCGCCCGCCACCAGCGCCCAGCGCAGCAGCGACACACGCTCTTTCAACCGATAGGCGGCAATCAGCGTGATGACCAGGGGTGTGATGGAGATGATGGCGGTGAACTCGGCCACCGGCGTGTAGCGCAGGCTCAAATACGCCAGAGCGCTGGAGCTGACCAGCAGCATCCCACGAAGCGCCTGAAAGCGCGGATGCGCCGTGTGCAAGAGCGAGAGCCCGCGCGCGGGTGCGAAGACAGCAGCAGTCGCCAGCATTTGAAAGCCAAAGCGGAACCATAGCGCCATCAGCACCGGCACGCCCGTGCTGACGAACTTGATGGTGGTGTCCAACGCGCCAAAGCAGCTCACCGCAGCCAGCACCAGTGCGATGCCCGCCATCGTGCTGTGGGGCTTGGCGACAACCGTACTGCTCACTGGATACGGTCAGCCAACAGTTCCCACACAGGTGTCAAGCCACCGGGCAGATAGGGCAGGGTGCCCAGGTCGGTGTGCGATTCATTCGGGCTGTGAAAATCGCTGCCGCGCGAGGCGGCAAAGCCATATTCCAGCGCGGCCTCGGCGTAGATCACGTACTCCGCTGCCGAGTGGCTGCCGGTCACGACTTCAATCGCCTTGCCGCCCAGCGCCTTGAATTCGGTGAACAGCGCGAATTCCTGGTTGGTCGAAAATTTATAGCGTGCGGGGTGGGCGATGACTGCAATGCCACCTCCATCGGTAATCCACGTCACCGCCTCTCGCAGGCTGGCCCACTTGTGCTCCACGTAGCCGGGCTTGCCTTCGGTGAGATATTTGCGAAACACCTCATTCGTGTCTTTGCACACGCCCGTCTCCACCAAGTAACGGCCAAAGTGAGTGCGCGATATCAAGTCGGGGTTACCGACGTATTTCAACGCGCCTTCAAACGCATCTTTGATGCCGACTTGTCCCAGCCCGTCAGACATCTCCATCGCCCGCTCGCGCCGCCCGCCCCGGGTTTTGACCAGGCCTGCCAGCATCCCGGCGTTGTCCGGGTCAAAACCCAAGCCCACGACGTGAATCGTCGCGCCAATAAAGCTGACGGAGATCTCGGTGCCCGTCACGTAGCGCATGCCATTGGCCTTGGCGGCGGCTGCTGCGCGGTGCTGACCACCAATCTCGTCATGGTCGGTCAACGCCCACAGCTCCACGCCGTTTTTGGCAGCGCGCTCGGCCAAGGCTTCGGGGGTCAAGGTGCCGTCTGAAACAACGGAGTGGCAATGCAAATCAGCATTGATGATGGAGGAAATACTTGAAGTCACCCC
>JANOTO010000100.1:0-6109 GCA_031416395.1 Rhodoferax sp.
AGCTTGAAGTGGAATTTGGTGGTGACTGGTACGGCGCTGAAATTCACGTCGGCATAGGGGATGCGCGTCTTGGACTTGGGATCGACTGGCTTGACCTCGACGTGGAATATCTCGCCCTTTGCCACGGGATGTTCCACCCACTTCGACGGATTGCCCATCCGCATCCACATGCTTTTCGCGGCTTCAAGCTCAAAGATGACGGTCATGCCGCCGCTCGAAGCGCGCGACAACCACTGATAGAACCAGGACGGACATCCACATGCCAGCGTAGCCGCCCATCCAGCCGCCGACCCACATGCCACCGTTCATCATGTCGCCTCTCCTGATTTCACAACAGCGCTGCGAACCCGTTCGAGCCGCTGGCGCACTTCAGTGGCAACTGCGGCGACTTCAGGATTGTTGGTGAATGTCAAAACAGCCACCGGATCCATGAAGCTGACCACTATCTCCTTATTATCGTTTTCGCGAACGACCACATTGCAGGGCAACAGCAGGCCTATGTCCGGCTCGGCCGTCAGTGCGCGATGCGCCAGTGGGGGGTTGCAGGCACCCAGGATTCTGTAGGGCAGACCCTCAATACCAAGCTTGGTCTTCATCGTCGCCTGAACGTCGATGTCGGTAAGCACGCCAAAACCTTCGACCTTAAGCGCCTCGGTTACCAAGGTGATTGCCTTCGCGAAGCCCATGGCAGGCAAAACGTCACCAAAGCCATAAGTTGTCACTGGTGGTGAGGCTATGGCAGTTTGCGTAGTGGTCATCGGATACCTTGTAAAGAGTTAAATGGTGTCGGTAGCAGCGGCAGGCGACTAAACTTGAAAATGACCCGCGAGATGCCGCGCAGTGTGCTCAGAGGCGGCGAGCTACCAAGCCCGGATATGACTGTAGTACCGCCTACTGCCATCCGGGTTGATCTACATCAAGCGCATTGCAACTGATCAAGTTTCGGGGCGCAGTACTTCAAGCAGCGCCAACTGTTCGCGCATACGCCCAATCCAAAACCCCATCACGGCTGCAACTAACGTGGTCAGCCCAATCAGAGTTGCCGCATAAGGGCAGGGCAGTAGATCGTTCATTTCGGTACCACCTTTTCTGCCCCCGTGACCACATAGGCGCCTTGTAGCTGCTCGGCGGTGAACATGATCTTGTCGCCAGGGGCGAGCAGTGAGAGTTTGTCCAGAAGCGCAGCGTCTCGCACCTGAAATACCATGGTCATACCCGGCATTTCCAGGTTTTTGATCGGGCCGTGCTTGAGGGTGATCTTCTTTGCATCTTTATCTACCTTCCGTACTTCAGCTTCGGCCATGTCTTTAGGGTCCATTTTCTTGGTAGCCATGGCATCTGTGGCGGGCGCAGCCTGCGCACTCGGCGCAGCAGTCTGTGCCAATGCGCTGAGGCAAAAGCCAGCGGAAAGAATGGCGGCGGAAACCAGAGAGGTGGTGAAAAATTTCATGGTGTTATTCCTTTCAAGAATGGGATTGTTAAACGCTTGGATTGGTGTAGTAGATGACATGCATGGGCAGGCGATTAGTGTTTGTGGCTGCTTTGAGCATCACTTTTACCTGTTGCAACAACTTTGATTTTTCCAGTCATGCCTGCCTGGTAATGACCCGCGATCAGGCAGGCGAAATCGAAATCACCGGGCTTGTTGAAAGTCCAAATGATTTCACCAGTCTTGCCTGGGCTCACGTGGGCCATGTAGGGCTCTGAGTGCTCCATCTTCGGGAACTTGACCATCAGTGCGGCATGCTCATCGTTTTCCTTTTTGGTGCCGATCACGAATTCATGCACTACTTGCCCCGTGTTTTTGATCACAAATTTAATAGTTTCACCCTGCTTTGCCTCGATTTTTTCGGGGCTGAAACGCATGGAGTCGAACATGCTGATCTCAATGGTGCGTTTCGCCATCTTGGCATCACCTGCAATGCCCCAGTCTTTTTGTTCCTTTTTAACCGCTTCAGTTTTCTTGGCATGCACATCGCCATGGGCAAGGGCAGTCAAGCTGCTGCTAGCGATCATCATCGCAATCAGGGTGGAAGTGAGTTTTTTCATGGTTAGCCTTTCAAGGATTTCATTCAATGGTTGCTGTGCCCGCCACTGGGCTTGCGCACCTTAAGCTCGACGGGTTTCGTCATCGCAGCTCCAGTCTCTGGGTTTTGCAGCCCGGTGACCAGCCCGTTGTTGGCAACTTCGGCCTGGAACCGGGCTGCCTCGGGCAAAGTTCCTGTCCACTCAAAGGCTTGGGTTCCGGGCTGCTGTTTGAACCACCCAGCGTCTTTGTAGTCGCCCGCTTTCTGGTCTTTGCGCACCTTGACCGTGGTGAACATGCCACCCATCTCCACCGGGCCGTAGGGGCCGGTGCCGGTCATCATGGGCAAGGTCTGCTCGGGGATCTGCATTTCCATCTCGCCCATATCAGCCATGCCGCGTTCACCCATCACCATGTAGTCAGGCACCAACTTCTGGATTTTTTTGATCAGACCGCGATGGTCTACGCCAATCATGTTGGGCACGCTGTGGCCCATCGGGTTCATGGTGTGGTGGCTCTTGTGGCAATGAAAAGCCCAGTCGCCTTCCTCATCCGCCAAAAACTCGATTTGCCGCATCTGACCCACCGCGATGTCGGTGGTCACCTCATACCAGCGGGTGCTTTTAGGCGTTGGGCCACCGTCGGTACCAGTTACTAAAAACTCATGGCCATGCAGGTGGATAGGGTGGTTGGTCATCGTCAAATTGCCGATACGGATACGTACTTTGTCGTTGAGCCGCACGTTAAGTGAATCAATGCCCGGAAACGCGCGGCTGTTCCAAGTCCAAAGATTTTGATCCAGCATGGTATTGGGCTTGGGTGTCGTACTGCCAGGGTCGATATCGTAGGAATTGAGCAGAAAGCAGAAATCACGCTGAACGTCATCGATCAACGGATGTTTTTGCTTGGGATGCGTCACCCAGAACCCCATCATGCCCATGGCCATTTGCACCATTTCGTCCGCGTGCGGGTGGTACATAAACGTGCCGGGACGCCGGGCGATAAATTCATAGACAAACGTCTTGCCCACGGGTATCTGCTTTTGATTCAAACCGCCCACACCGTCCATGCCGTTGGGCAAGCGCTGACCATGCCAGTGAATGGTGGTGTGTTCCGGTAGCTTGTTGGTAACAAAAAGCCGCACGCGGTCGCCCTCAACCACTTCTATCGTGGGGCCAGGGCTCTGACCGTTGTAACCCCACAGCGTGGCCTTCATGCCTGGTGCGATTTCGCGGATGACCGGCTCGGCCACCAGGTGGAATTCTTTCACGCCGTTGTTCATGCGCCAGGGCAACGTCCAGCCGTTGAGTGTGACGACCGGGTTGTACGGTCTGCCAGACTGAGGAATCAGCGGCGGTGCGGTATCGGGCTTCGTCATCGTGACCGGCTCGGGCAGGGCCGCCATCGCCACCTTGCTGACGCTGGCCACTGCGACCGCAGTCAATGCAGCCTTACTCAAAACGTTATCAATAAAGTTTCTTCGATCCATTATTTTTCCTAGTTTGTTCAATGTGCGGCGGCGGCGGCCCCAGCCATGCCATTACCGCCGGCGCGCATGGCGGCCAAGCCGCCTGCGGAAGTTCCCGTCAAAGTGGTTTGCAAATCCGCCTCAGCCAGCCAGAAATCGCGCTGGGCTTCAATGGCGCTGTTGATACTCATGACCTGGGAGCGCGTATCGGCCAGCACGTCCCACACGCTGGCAAGCATGCCGTTGTAGCGAAGCACCAGCTCGTCGTTGATGAACTTGCGCAGCGGCACCACTTCATCGCGGTAATGGGTGGCAAGGTCATAGGCGGTGCGGTAGCCGTGGTAGGCCTCCCGGGCTTCGGAGCGCGCCTTCACAGCCACTTCACGCACGCGGGCAGTCGATTGCAGATACATGGCCTTGGAGCGCGCGTTCCTTGCGCCACCCCAGTCAAAAATTGGTAGAGGAATTTCAATCTCGAAGCCGCGCCGAGTTTCCTGGGTCTGTTCATGATTGTTAAAGCTCGTGCTGTTGCTCAGGCTCAGGCCCAAACCATCGAAAAAGCCCATCACCGTCTTGAAACCCATTTGATCTGCGACGTACGTTGATTCTGAAACAGCAGACCGAATGTCGAGGCGCGACCGAAGCGCCTGAGCTTCCACATCGTTCATTTCTGTGACGGTTTTGGGCAAATCAGGCAGGCGCTCGGCCAGTGTGAAGTTGATTTGGTTGCCCCACAGGCCCATCAGGCGAATCAGCTTTTCCCGCTCGCTGAAGTTGGTTTGTTCGGCCCTAGCAAGTTGCGCGGTTGCATCGGCCAAAAAGACCTGCTCGCGCGCCTGCTGCAACCGGCTCCAGTTGCCCACGCGGGCCATGCGCCGGGCCAGCTCCGCACTGGCATCTGCCGCGTCTTTCACATCGCGCATGTAAATCGCAGTTTGCTGCGCGGCGACAGCGGTGATCCAGGCTTTTCGCGTGTCTGATGCCAACCTCACCACATCCTGCGCTGCCATCAGCTTGGCCAACTCGTGTTGTTGGCCCTGCCACTTTGCTTTCCAGGGCAGGGTCAACAAGCCAATGACATCAAAGCGCAGCATGCGTTCAATCTCGAGCGTGTCCCCGGCAGTAAACCGTCCAATGGAAAAATGGGGATTGGGTGGGCGCCCCATCTGCACGCGATCCGCATCGCTCACACCCAGCGTGGCCATGGAGGCCTGCAAAGAGGGGTTGTTGAGCAGCGCAATACGCACGGCGGATTCGGCGGTGATGGGGCCTTTGAGCAGCTCGGCGAGGGCTGCCTGAACGGCTTGCGGGTCTTGCGAAAGGGTGACCGCTACACCACCCGTTTTGCCTTGAACTAGTTGTTGGATGTCTGCCGCATCCCCGTCTGGCGACAGTGTGGCGCAGCCCGAAATGGCCACGAGAAGCGACGCTGAACCCACAAATTTGAAAATGGATTGCATGTCAGCCCTAGTGTTTATGGGGTGTAGGCCCTGCTGGCGCGGGGGATGGAGCGGCGTTTGTCGGCGCAGCATCTGATTTGGGGGCAGGCTTGCCAGCAGGTTTGTCCTTGAGCTGGCTTTCTTCCCACTTAAGAATGTCCACATGACCACGCTTGAACTGACCCACCTCGGCGTTGGCCTTTTTCCAGTCCACCGACTTGGTCTCCACACCCGTGAGGGACTCATTGAACACGGACTGGTATGCCACGGGTGGCACAGGGGCCGTGGGGTCAGTCACAGCAGCTTGCGCGAGCGATATCAACGGCGCAAACGCGGTCGCGCCCGACATGGCCATGGCCACATACGAAATTTTCTTCACAATAAACTCCTGATCAATGCACCAGTGGTTAACGAACCACGGCTAACCGTCCGTAAGCCGCCTCAATATGCGATTTGCGGACGAACTAAGGCTAGGGCAATCAGGAGATCGGTGGTTTGACTCTATCGGCCAGCGTTGCACTGGCAAATGGGATAGCAGAAGGCGACTTCAGATGATTTACCTCCGGCGTGTCCGAGGCAAGTAGTGGAATGTTCACTAGTGCCACAGAATGGCATATCTGGCACGTCACGCAGGTTTTGCAATGGCCATCGTCAACAGCGCCTGTGTGCGCCGTTTCGCTTTGGAACGCTGAGTGGCCTGCGCAGTCTTCCATGCCACCTGAAGCCTGCTTCACCAAGATATTTGTACTCGCAGCCGTCAATGCGTGCGTCGACATGGACAGCGCCATCACATCGCCAGCCCAACTGCGCAAGGGCAGAAGAGCGATCATGAGAATGATGAGAAAGCGATGCATCAGCATGTGAGCAGTTTACCCCGTAAGAAGTTCCACTGCCCAGTTGCACCTCCGCCAAAGTGCCAAAGTCAGTTAAGCGATGGCTTGGAGTGCTGGCTTCGCTGTGGAGGGCCGCGCGGCGCTGCTGGTAGTTGCCGTGCCGAACTGAATTTCGCCAGATAGCTGGCCGCCCTCTTCGATAACCACTTTGCCGTATCGGATTTTGCCGGTGACTTTGCCTGTGGCATAGATTACCAGCCGCTCGCGCACGGTGAGATTGCCATCAAACTCGCCATGTATTTCGGCAATGTCAATTTCTGCTGAGCCCTTGAAGGCGCCTTGC
>JANOTO010000101.1:0-5094 GCA_031416395.1 Rhodoferax sp.
AACGGGCTGTTTGTGCGCCCGGCCTCGGCGTTTTGCAAGCTCTGGCCGAATGTGCTGGAACTCGCCACCACCAAGGCGCTGCGTGTGGCGGTGGTTTGCGACAACGCATCAACTCCGCAGCAACAGATCACCGCAATTGAGCTGGCCCTGGCAACCCACCAGGCATTGCCGCATTGCGCCATGACCCTGATCACGGGCGGTGCGACATTGGCCGCCACCTCAAGTACATCACTGCGTCAGTTGCTCATCAAAACGTTGATGAACAAAAGAATCACCGTGCTGGCCGATTCAGCAACGACCATCAAACCCGGTGAGATTGCTTTAGCCAGCGGTGCCCGTCTGGCCTGCGATGTGCCCGTACTGGCCACCCAAACCCACCCTTTGGCGATGGCCGCGGCCAGCGGTTTGACGCTGGACGGCAATGGCTTGGTGGCGGTGGACGCGGCCCTGCGCTCGATCAGTCATCCCAACGTGCTCGCTGTCGGTGATGTGGATCCTTGCGTCGATGTCCAGGGTGATGTGTTGGCACAGACGTTGACCAGCCTGACCGGCTTGCCGTTTGCAACCCGGACTGATGGCCGCTCAAAGCTGTTGAGCCGCCTTCAGTTTGTGTCCACGCACGACGGGCAAGCCATCGCAAGTTGGGGCGGCTACAGCACCCATGGGCGGCTGGCGGCCTGGCTCAAGCGCAACCTTGATCGATCGCGCATGGCCTCGTACCGCGCTTCGTAGGATGACTTGACCTCGCTGTCAACGCGAGTACAGTCTCGGTATCTTCCTCCACGAAAGGCCTCAATGTCCGTCGCCGCAACCCCCGAAAATCCGCAAGACCCGTCGCTTGCCACCCCTACCCGCAGAATCGATCAACTGCTGGCCCACTATGGCGAAAGTCATACACACCCCGCCAATGAGGTGATTCACTACATCGCTATTCCGCTCATCGTGTTCAGCCTGATCGGGTTGCTTCACTCGATTCATCCCAACCTGTCGCTGATCGTCATTGGCGCCAGCGTCATGTACTACACCCGGCTTTCCAATATTTTCATGATTGCGATGACTCTTTCGGCGGCGGTGATGCTGTACATCGCTGGCCTGATGGGTTCGGCACTGCTGCCAATAAGCATCGGCCTCTTCGTCGTTTCATGGGTTTTCCAGTTCATTGGGCACAAGATTGAAGGCAAAAAGCCGTCATTCCTGGAGGATTTGCAATACCTGCTGATCGGGCCACTGTTTGTACTGTCCAAGCTGTTTTTGAAGCTGGGCATTAAGTGGTAGAGGCTGCGACGTAATCGCCATCGCCAGCACCGTGCCGGAGCGTTCGTTGAACACGTCGTGGCTAAGAATCTGCACTGGCCGCAGGCCTCGCTGCTCGTTGATACGAGTGATACGAGTGATAAGGCACCTAAATGCTACATAATATATAGCTTATTATGCAAGTTATTCGAGAGCTGGAGGCCGATTTTATTCATAAAATTGGCAAAAGACAACTTTAGATAGCAAAAATTAACTCCCAGGTTCATTTTTAGAAAAATACAGGCGTTTGCATCTGACTGCCCCTCCACTTAACTCCCTAACTACCTACACCATCAGCCGACTCACGGGTACTGCAAACATTCCCTCACCGAAGCGCAAACAGGCCTCGCCGTCGTATACCAACACCCCGCAATGAAATCGGTCGGGCTCGCTGGCTTGGAGTTTTCTCAAGCCCCTAAAGTCTTGCGCAGTCACTGTGGATGAGGCTTTGACCTCGATACCTGACAGCTTGCCGTTGCCATGGGCCATCACGATATCGACCTCTACGCCATCTTTGTCGCGCAGATGGTAGAACTGGCTGTGTACTTCAGTTGCGCAATCCAGGCGGCGCAGCTCTTGCAGCACAAAGGTCTCCAGCAGTTGCCCCAGCAGCGCACGGTCGGCCCACAGCGCGGCTGCGTCCAACCCGAGCAGCGCGCAGGCGACGCCCGTATCGGTGAGGTGCAGCTTGGGCGTTTTGATCAATCGGCTCAAGCGGTTGCTGAACCACGGCGGCAGCTCTTCGAGCAGGAAAACCTGCGCCAGCAGATTCACGTAATCACGCACGGTGAGGCGGCTCAATTGAAACGGCGCGGCCAAGTCCATCACATTGATCAAGCGCGCAGTTTGGCCCGCCGCGAGCGTGAGCAGGCGCGGCAGTGCATCAAGCGACTGAATTCGCGCCAACTCGCGCACATCGCGCTCCACCAGGGTTTGAATGTAGTCGCGGTACCATGCCCGCCGCCGGGCCGGCGTTTTGCGCGCCAATGCAGCCGGGTAGCCGCCAGCCACCACCATGTCGGCCAACGCAGCGCCCATGCGTCGCTCGTGCGCGGGCATCGGGTGAAACTGCCCAGCCTGCAGTTGCTGCATGAACGTAGAACTGGATACAGAATCCTGCACGGACGTCGCCGGAGTCATCTCAATTTGTGCAAACGGGTGCAGCCGCAGTATCTCCATGCGCCCGGCCAGCGAGTCGGCCAGCTTGGGCAAGAGCAGCACATTGCTGGAGCCCGTCAACATAAAGCGCCCAGGGCGGCGGTCTCTGTCCACGCTGGCTTTGATACTGGTGAACAGCCAGGGGACGCGCTGAACTTCGTCCAAAATGACCTTGTCGGACAAATCGGCCACAAAGCCCACCGGGTCGGTCATGGCAGCAGCGCGCCGGGCATCATCGTCAAAGCTCAGGTAGGCATAGCCAGACTCGCGCCCGATCTGCAATGCCAAGGTGGTTTTGCCGCATTGGCGTGGCCCATGAATCAGCACCACGGGCGTATCTGCGAGTGCTGCGCGCAATGAAGGGGCGCTTAGGCGGGGAGCATCCGAGTGATGAAGCATGCGGACGATTGTAGCTTTTGTATCCGTCTAAACGTTACTTTTTAGCTCGTCCAATCGAGATTTCATCGATTTGTACGACCGGCATAATTTAGGCTATTGCCCCTATAGAAATTGATGGAACTTCAGGTCTTGGCACTCCATCCAAGAGAGTGCTAATATTCTGATCTTGACACAAGGAGTTCTGCAATGTCCTATTCCGCTACTCTCGCACCCGCCCCCTTTGGCGCTGCTTTGGCCGTGGCCAACCCCTGGTCAGTCGTGCCTTCACTCGGCAATTTGGACGCTTACATCTCCGCAGCCAACCGCCTGCCAATGCTGACTTTGGAAGAAGAGCAGTCATTCGCGCGCAAGCTTCGGGCTGATAACGACCTTGAGGCTGCCGGTAAGTTAGTGCTCTCTCACTTGCGTTTGGTGGTGTCGATTTCACGCCAGTACCTAGGCTATGGCTTGCCGCATGGCGACCTGATTCAGGAAGGCAATATCGGCCTGATGAAAGCCGTCAAGCGCTTTGACCCCGATCAGGGCGTGCGCTTGGTGAGTTACGCCATGCATTGGATCAAGGCGGAGATTCACGAGTACATCCTGAAGAATTGGCGCATGGTGAAGCTGGCCACTACCAAAGCCCAACGCAAGCTGTTTTTCAACCTGCGCTCGATGCGCCAGCGTTTTCAGTCGGCCGATGCTGCCGCAGACTTGGGCACCCACCGCGAGCGCTTGAGCGAAGGCCAGATCGACACCATGGCGCGCGAGCTTAAGGTCAAACGCGAAGAAGTCATCGAGATGGAAACCCGGCTTTCAGGCGGTGATGTGTTGCTGGATCCGAGCCCTTCGGACGATGGTGAAGAGGCGTTTGGCCCAATCACCTACCTGGCGGACACCACGCATGAGCCGACCGCAATGATCGAGTCGCATCAGCGCGACGTGCTGGCCAGTGATGGCATTGCCCTCGCGCTGGACGCGCTGGACGAGCGCAGCCGACGCATCGTGCAAGAGCGCTGGCTGAAGGTCAATGACGACAGCTCCGGTGGCATGACGCTGCATGAGCTGGCTTCTGAATACGGCGTGAGCGCCGAGCGCATCCGCCAGATCGAAGTGGCCGCCATGAAGAAGATGAAAAAGACGCTGGCGGAGTACGCCTGATCACGACAACCGACAGGATGTAACCCAACCCCAGCCGAAAGTTGGCTTGAGCGACACGGTGCGCTTCGCTTCGATTAATTGTTCACCTTGACGCTGAAGCTGACCTGCCCGGTTGAGGCCGAATTCAAGCTGCCACCTAACTGCCATTGAATCGAGCCAACGCCGGCCAGTGCAGGCTGGGTGCTCACCGTGCAGGTGGTGACCGCAGCAGGCAAGCTGCCGCAACTGGCTGCAAAAAAGTTGGTGTAAGCGGGGGTTGTGTCGCTGATGATGATGGTGCTGATGGGTGTGCTGCCGTTGTTCTTGTAGATAATCGTGTAGGTAATGGTCTCGCCCGGTAAGGCGGTGGCCTTGTCGGCGGTTTTGGTCAACACCAGGCCACCTGAGCCCACACCTGCCGTGCTGGTGTCCAGCACCACCAGTGCTGCGCCCAGCAATGCCGGGCTGGCATTGGTATAGGTGAAGCTGGCCTGCAACGTAGCTATGTCTTGCACGCCCAGTGCGGTGCCTGTGGGAATGGTGACTTTGTTGATGAGGCAAACCTGCTCGGCAGCCACGACGGTGATGGCAGCGCTGATGACATTTTCGCCAGCGTCAATCACGCCGTTGCAATTGCTGTCGCGGAAAAGAACCACCGGCCAGCCGCTGGCGCTCGCCACGCTAAAGCTGACTGTTCCACCGCTGCCGGCGTTGAACTGGTGCGGGTAAAACAGCGCATTGCCGGGCGAACCCGTCTGCTGGCCGTTGGCAATCAGCCGATTGACTGGCACGTCGCCAAAGTTGACATTCACATAACTTAAACCGGCGGCAAAGGTAAAACCAGTGCTATCGCTTGTGCGCGTGTAAGTGCCAGCAGTCGTGCCAGCACCGCCGCCAGTGGACAAATAGCCACCCAGATTGGTTTCGGTAATTGCTACTGGGCTCGTGGCTGCGGCTGGAATCCACAGCGTGTAGTTGCCCGCACCATCGGTCATTGTGCTGTCGTAAGTCGTAGCACCGGTACTGGCTTTTACCGTCACGCCTGCAATGCCAGGCTCACCACCGTCTTTGATGCCATTGTTGGCAATGCCGCCGACGATTCCAGTATCAGCAAATACTATGCCG
>JANOTO010000102.1:0-2895 GCA_031416395.1 Rhodoferax sp.
GCGCCCGCGTCGCCCGCATCATCATGGTGACGACGGCAGCGGCGTTTTTGACGTTTTCAGGGGCGGTGGCGCTGTTGGTGGGATAGAAGTTAACTTGCGAGTTAATTAATTGACAAAAAAGTGTAAATTTGACAAAAATGTTAATAAAATAGGTCTCTGGCTCTCGGATTTAATGCGTAGATAGCTACATAAATAATAGTATTTGAGCCTCATTCGATATGCAACATGCTGCCGCTGAAGTCAGCTTCCTCGTTCGCGAGTACGACGAGGCGATTGCGTTTTTCACCCAGGCGCTGGGTTACCGCTTGGTGGAGGACACGGCGTTGGGCGAGTCGGCAGGGCACGCGAAACGTTGGGTGGTTGTAGCACCGCCAGCCGATGGCGGCGCAAATTTGCTATTGGCGCGCGCCGCGTCGCCTGAGCAACGGGCGATGGTGGGTCGACAAGGCGCAGGACGCGTATTCTTGTTTCTTTACACCCCCAACTTTTCGACCAGCCACGATCAAATGCGACGGCTCGGCGTGCGCTTCACTGAAGAGCCGCGCGATGAGTCCTATGGGCGCGTCGCGGTGTTTTTGGACTTGTATGGGAACGCTTGGGATTTGATTGAGCGCAAGTAACTTACCGACACTTAGCCCGCCAATTTTGACGATCCGTTAAAGAATCCATTGGTGAGCAGCTTCTTCAGATGGGCCTGCACATCAGCGGGCCAAGCGGAGATCAACAACTCAAACCCCGCCTGGTCTCCCGCAAACAAGGCGCGGCTGGCTTCTTCAAACCCAGCTTCGTGCCCGGCCATGGTCGACATGAATTTGTAGCAGACGTTGCGTGTTTGCCGCAGACGGTCGTTGACCTCTGAATCGCGCCGCGCAACCTCCACCAGCTTGCGCAGCGCAACCGATGCCCCGCCCGACTGGCCCGCCAGCCACTCCCAGTGCCGTGGCAAGAGCGTGATCTCCCGCGCCACCACCCCCATACGCGGGCGGCCTGGGCCGCGCGGCGTGTCTGGTGTGTCAGGGCTGGCTTGGGCGGATTCGTCGGGCAGATTTTCAGCCAGTGGCAGCAACGCCAGTCGCGCCACAAACTCATCCATCGAGCCACGCCAATCGAGCTCAATCGTTTCGCTGGTCGCGTCGTTGAAGATCAAAATAGGGAAGGGCGATGCGCTTTGAGCGGCCCGATCGGCCACGGTTTTGGTCGCCCGCGCCACGTCGTTCAATCGGCCAGAGGCAATGCAGCGACTGCCTTCAAAGGCGGTACTGAGTGTGTTTTGCGAGATCATAATTTACCCGGATTTAATTAGTTTGATAATTATATCCGGGTGAAACTAATGTTCAAAGGTGTTAAGCATCCTATCGGGCTATGTTTTAGTTGCCGTATGGCCTGGGCTCATGCACATCACTGGCCAGTAACGCAATCAGATGCGGGTGAACAAAGAGCTTTTCGCGACCCACGTCCAGCTCACGCAGAATTTTCAATGCACACAATTCCTTGAGGTAGCGGGATGCGGCCTGACGCCGCACCTGCATTACGGTGACGACGTCCGTGATGCGGCAATACGGGCGTTGGAAGACGAGCTGCACCAGCTCGTAGCTGTACAACCCCGGGCTTTTGTTGCGCAGGTAGTCAGTAGCCAGACCTATTTGTTGCTCCAGCGCGTTGATTTTTTGATGTGTCCAGCGTGAGGTTTCCCGCACACCCTCCAGCATGTACAACAGCCAGCGCTCCCAGGCGTTTTCCTGTGTGACTGCCAGAAGTGCGGCGTAATATTCTGGTCGGTTCGCCAAGATGTAGCGCGACAAAAACAGCACCGGGTGCGCGAGCAAGCCCTGCTCCACCAAAAACAGCAGGTTCAAGATGCGCCCGGTGCGGCCATTGCCGTCGGTGAAGGGGTGAATGGCTTCAAACTGGTAATGCAAAGCGGCCATACGCACCAGTGGGTCCAGCTCGCCCGCGTGCTGCACATCGTCTTTTGACGCGTGGCAAAACCGCTCCCAATTGGCCAGCTTTTCGCGCAGGTTGCTTTCACCTTCGGGCGGGGTGTAGATGGTTTGCCCGGTGCGGTCATTCACCAAGGCGGTGCCGGGCACTTTGCGCACCGACATGTCGACACCCTTGGTGCGGCTGCACACAGCCTCGGCCAACGTGGTGGTCAGTGGGCGGGTTTTGAGCATTTCAAGGCCTTCAAACAGGGCCACGCGATAACGCAGGGCTTCTTTGGTGGCGCTGTCGGCCTTGTCTTCGTGGTGGTCGGCAAACTGAAAGAGGCGGTCTGTGGTGGTGACGATGTTTTCCACCTCCGAACTGGCTTTGGCCTCCAGCAACACCAGTGAACTGAGCAACACGTCAGGGTTGGGCACCCGGGCGACGGCCTCATTGAGTGCGGCCAGCGCCACGCGGGCCTCCACGCAAGCCTTCAAAATAGGCATGGTTTCCAGCGGTATGCCTTGCGGGGGCAGGGGTGGCAAATCGTAGGGGGTTTTCGGGTTAAATGAGGGAGTCATGGCAAAACATGTTTTAATTTATTGAATATTAGAACACGTAGCCACTTTATGTTCCTTTGGCGAACACGTCAATAAAATAGGTTCTAAAAATGTGCCTTAAAGATACGTATTCAAAAATACGTTCCAAATAAACAAATGAAAGAACGTTTTAGGTTAATAGGTTCTTCTAGCGAACACAACAATAAAGTACGTTCCAAAACGCTCCATAAAAGAACATAGCAATGCGACATGTCTATTTAAATGTCGATTGAATCGACACGTCAGAGGGGTAATGTCGATGAAATCGAAAAAAATCGACACTAAGCCGACACTAAATCGCCAGCGGATCCACATCCACCGCCCAGCGAATCAATCCTTTGCCTTCGGGCTGCTGGCGCGTGGCGTGCAAAAC
>JANOTO010000103.1:0-3385 GCA_031416395.1 Rhodoferax sp.
GGTGTTTGAAGTGAAGGACGGCATGCAGGTGCAGGTCAACTGCGTCTACATCATTCCGCCGAACCGCGACATGGCTTTTTTGAGCGGCGCGCTGCACCTGCTGGAGCCTGCTGCGCCGCGCGGGCACAGGTTGCCGGTTGATTTTCTGTTTCGATCGCTTGCCGCAGACCAGCGTGAACGCGCCATTGGCATCGTGCTCTCAGGTACCGGCAGCGATGGCACGTTAGGCGTGCGCGCCATTAAGGGCGAAGGCGGCATGGTGATGGCGCAAACCCCGGCCTCCACCGAGTTTGATGGCATGCCTCGCAGCGCCCTGGCCACGGGCCTGGTCGATTTTGAGCTGCCCGCCGCCGAAATGGCCGTGCAACTGCTGGCCTACATGGAGCACGCCTTTGGCAAAAACATGTTGCCATCACCGCCCGCACAGCCCAAAACCGAAAACGCGTTGAAGCGAATTTTCATCCTGCTGCGGGCACAGACCGGGCATGATTTCTCGCAGTACAAGCCCAGCACCATCAACCGGCGCATCGAGCGGCGCATGGCAGTGCACCAGGTGGATGGGGTGGACGACTACGTCAAATACCTGCAACAAACACCGATCGAGGTCGAAGCGCTGTTTCGCGACCTGCTCATTGGCGTGACCAACTTTTTCCGCGACCCGGAAGCGTTCAAGCAGCTGGAGCAGCAAGTCACCCCCAAGTTGTTTGAAGGCAAACCTGCGGGAAGCGTGATTCGCGTCTGGGTGGCGGGCTGCTCCACGGGCGAAGAAGCCTATTCCATCGCGATCTTGTTGCAAGAGCGGATGGACGCGCTTAAGGGCGGCTACAAAGTGCAGGTGTTTGCCACGGACATGGACAGCCGCGCCATCGCCGTTGCCCGCGCGGGTGTGTACCCGGCCGGCATTGCGGGTGACGTCACGCCCGAGCGGCTGGCGCACTTTTTCACCGCCGAGCCCGACGGCAGCGCCTACCGGATCCACAAAAGCATTCGCGACATGCTGATTTTCTCTGAGCATGACGTGATCAAGGACCCACCGTTTTCCAAGCTGGACTTGGTGAGCTGCCGCAACTTGCTGATCTACATGGGTGCCGAGCTGCAAAAAAAGCTGGTCGCACTGTTTCACTACGCGCTGGTGCCGGGCGGCATGCTGTTTTTGGGCACGTCAGAAACCGTGGGTGAACATGCCAGCCTGTTTGGCGTGTTGGATCGCAAGGCCAAGCTGTACCAGCGCAAGGAAGACTTTCAGAGCAACCGGCGCGCGGCGTTGGATCGCTTTTTGGCAAGCACGCCGGTTCAGCGCGACACCACCCTGATGCCAGCGCTTGGCAAAGCCGCTGCCAAACCCAAGGTGTCGCTGCGCGAATTAACCGAGCAAACTTTGCTGGCGCAAGTCGCCCCGGTGGCGGCCCTGGTCAACGGCCCGGGCGATATTTTGTACCTGCACGGCCGCACCGGCCTGTACCTGGAGCCGACGCAAGGCAACGCGGGCATCAACAACATTCTGAAAATGGCGCGCGAAGGCTTGAGGGGCGAACTTACCAAAGCCCTGCACCATGCGGTGCTGGCCAAAGAGCGGGTGAACTGCGCGGGCTTGCGGGTTAAAACCAATGGGCATTTCACGCGGGTGAACTTAAGCGTTTGCCCAGTCACCTCCAGCAGCGGCTCGCTGTTGGAAACGCCGCTGTTTCTGGTGATGCTGGAAGAGGTGCACGAGCTTGCCACACCTGCCCTTAGCGCCATCACAGCCCCACAAGCCAACCTGGCAGGCGCAACCGCAACGCCAGGCCAGGCTCAGCTTCCCACACCAAGTGCCGCCGCCCAGATTGCCGACCTGAATGAAGAGCTGCGGGCCAAGGAAGAGTACCTGCACGCCGCCAATGAAGAGCTGGAGACGTCCAACGAAGAGCTGAAATCATCCAACGAAGAGATGCAGTCGGTCAACGAAGAGCTGCAGTCCACCAATGAAGAGATGGAGACCTCCAAAGAAGAATTGCAGTCGATCAACGAAGAGCTGGCCACTGTCAACACTGAGCTGCAAAGCAAGGTGACTGATCTTTCGCGCGCTAACAACGACATGAACAACCTGCTGGCAGGCACCGGTATCGCGACTGTGTTTGTGGACCAGAAGCTGCGCATCCTGCGCTTTACCCCGGCCGCCACGCAAATCATCAACCTGATCTTGAGTGATATTGGCCGCCCGATTGCCCATATTGTGTCCAACCTCAACGGCTATTCCGGCCTGGTGGAAGATGCGAAAAAGGTACTGGCCACCCTGGTGCCCAAAGAGACTGATGTGCAAAGCGGCGATGGCAAATCGTTCACCCTGCGCATCCTGCCCTACCGCACGCTGGACGACGTGATTGAAGGCGTGGTGATCACCTTTGTTGACATTACCGAGACCGTACGCGCTCGCGACGCGCTGGAGAAGGCCAATGCGCTCCTTCGTTTGGCTGTGGTGGTGCGCGATGCGTTTGATGCCATCACCGTGCAAGACCTTGATGGTCGCATCACCGCCTGGAACCCTGGCGCGGTGCGCCTGTATGGCTGGAGTGAGGCCGAGGCGCTGACCATGAACGCGCGCGACCGCATCCCCAAAGCGCTGCATGCCAAAGCGCTCAGCCGGGTGCGTGAACTGAGCGAATCTGCGGTGCTGGCCCCTTATCACACGCAGCGCATGACCAAGGACGGCCGGGTACTCAATGTCTCGCTGACATCGACCGCACTGATCGATGAATTGGGCGATGTATACGCCATCGCCACCACTGAACGCGTGGGAGCGGACGATGCCAACCCCTGAAGATAAATTAGCAAGGCTGCGCGCCGAGGCAGAGGGCATTGCCAGCGCTCGCAGCGCACCATTGCCCCTGCCCGATCAGCCGCTTGATGTCGCTGTGTTGCAAAAAACCCTGCACGAGCTGCAGGTCTACCAGATAGAGCTGGAGATGCAAAACGAGGAGCTGCGCACCACCCAGGCGCTGCTGGATGCTGAGCGCAGCCGCTACAAAAATTTGTATGACATGGCCCCCGTGGGCTACCTCACGCTGGATGCAGGTGGCGAGATCTTGCACGCCAACTTGAAGGCGGCCAGCCTGTTGGGCCTGCCGCGCAGCCAACTGTTCCACAAGCCCATGCGCCGCTTTGTAGCGAAGCACGATCGCGATACGCACTACCTCTTCACCCAGCAGGTGCTGCGTACCCGCCAGCCTGATCAGCGCGACTTTCAGATGGTCAATGCGGCGGGATTCGAGTTTTGGGTGCGGATGATTGCAACACCGCAGGGTGAGGGTGACGAACTGCAGAGCCTGCTGGTCGTCATCAATGACATCTCGGAGCGCAAGGAGGCTGAAGAAAAGCTGTATGAGTCTGAGGAAATCCACCGCGCGCT